>DXBN01000235.1 GCA_019116505.1 Candidatus Enterococcus avicola
TGTTTGGAGAAAAAAGAAGTATTTTTTAGGCGGGAAATTTTGCCCCCCCCTTTTTTATAATCTCTTTTAAACCTCTTTTTAAACCTCTTTATCGTCGGCTGTATCCTTACTCTCCCAAGGAGTACAAAGATTAATCTATGGAGAATTGTCTGTTTATCTATGGAGAATTGTCTGTTTATCTATGGACTTTTTATTATGTACTACATTGAAAAAGTCCATAGTTTATATTATTATTGATTCAGAGGTGATCAAATGGCTAATGAATTAATCAAATATGATGCTGAATTAAATACAATTCCTCTCAAACATTTTTCTCCAGTAGAAATGAATTTGTTTTTTTCCATTGTTTCTAGAATGAGGGACAAAGAAGATCAAATAGTTCGCTTTTCATTTGAACAGTTGAAAGAGCTAAGCAACTACAAACCTACGGCTAACAAACGCTTTTTAGATGATATTCAACATACCTATGAAAAATTACTAGGTTTAGCATTTAGCAAAGTATCTAAATCTGGTAAACGCAGACAAATGTTCGTAATGTTTACTCAGTTTGATATTAATGGAGATGATCCTAATCCTTATGTAGATGTACAAGTACATGAAATGGCATTACCACTGCTCAACAACCTAGATACTTGGGTTCGTTATTCTTTAACAGAATTTCGTGATTTAAAAAGTGGTTATGCTAAAACAGCTTTTCGTTTACTAAAACAATTTCGTACACAAGGATGGGTTGAATTTTCTAAAGAAGATTTTATTGAATTAATGGATATCCCTAAAAGTTATCAAAAAAATTTAGGTGAAATTGATCGAACTGTTTTAAAACCAATAAAAGAAGAATTGTCCCCTCTTTTTCGTGGATTAACCATTCGAAAAAAATATGGAAAAGGCCGAGGGAAACCAGTTATCGGATATCGTTTTACTTGGAAAGCTGAAATAAAAAATTCAGATTATTTTTCTAAAGGCAAACAAGAAGAGCTGCGAAAAAAATTATTTAATATTGAACACAACAGTGAACTATCTCAAGAGGAAAAATGGCGTTCAAAAGATCGTATCTTAAATTTTCCATTAGGGACACATGAAGCTGATTTTAAAGCTCAACAGCAAAAATTTGCTGAAGAGGAGACTGAACAAGTAAAACTTGATATTTCTAAAGAAGATAAAAAAAATTTGCTGTCTGATTTAGACAATTTATTCCAGTAGCAACCCAGGAGGCAACCAGTATGCAACCACAAGAAACCTTTACAATAAAGGAATTGTCAGAAATTTTTAAGATGAGTAGGCAAGCCATATCGAAACATATCCAAAAATTAGATTCTTCCATGATAGCTAAAAATGAGCGTGGTTATAAGGTTGTATTGCGTTCTGGAGTGTTGCAACTTGCACGCAACTTAGACAACCAATGGTTGCTAGATAGGTTGCATGAGTACGAACAAGACAACGATAAAAATGTTCATATACCAAGCAAAAATATGGTTGCAAACAAGTTGCTAGATCAGTTGCGTGAAGAGAATAAATTTTTACGAGAACAACTTATCCTCAAAGAGCAAAATAATTCTCAAATACAAAAATTACTCGACCAGCAACAACAACTCACACTCCAAGCCAATCAACAAATTGAGAAACTACAAGAACAGTTACAATTAACTTACACTGAAGAATCTCCAGAAAACGAATCAACTGCTTTTTCTGAAGAAAAGGACTTAATGAACGACATACCACCAACTAAGAGACCGTGGTGGCAAATTTGGAAAAATTAAGTGATCCGTCCTCTAGTGATCGTTAGAGGATGGTCTCTTTTTTTGCCAAACGGGTTCTATATTTCTCGATTAGAAGTTCTATTGACTTTCATTTAGAATTGAACGGAACATGAGCAAAACGAATTTTTAACACGCTTGACGAGCTCAATAAAGTTTATTGAGGTAGCACAACGAACCAGAACAACGTTTGGTGCGTATAAGTGCGCACTGGTGAAAAATAAAATATTTCAATCGATTTACTTTAATTAGATTGACTAAATTTTTTCACTTGTTTTAGTTCGTTGACTTTTTGCGTTGAACAAAAAACGGAAAAAGTTTTTACTCTTTTTCGTTCTTTCAAAAACTCAACTGAACTTCTCTTAACTTCCACAGAAAACAAAACTAAGCAAAAATTTTTTTTGTGATAAATTATCTGACAATTTCAAGAGAACAAAAAGAGAAAGAAAAAAATTGGTAAAAGAAGAAAAAGGCAATGAACTTCTTTCACCAAAATTTTTGACCACATTTCAATTGAAAATACAAATCAATCCCTCTGAAAATCACTAGTGCGCACTTACACCCACCAAAGGTGGTTTTACTTCGTCGTGCTGCACCGCTCAATTGAGTAGTGCCGTCAAGCGTGTCAAAAAACTCACTTCGTTCGTAAGGTTCTATGACAAAAAAAGATAGTCAATTAAACAAAAATATGAAAAAATAGAATCAAAATCATAAAAAGATTTTGACTCTATTTTACTAATTTGAAAGGTTGATTTTAATGAAACAGGCATTATTAATTGTCAATCCTAGTTCTGGTGGTGAAAAAGCAAAAGAATTTAAAAAGTTAGCAGAACAAAAGTTAAGTACTTTTTTTGATCAAGTCATTGTAAAAGAAACAGAAAAACAAGGAGATGCGGAACAATTTGCTCGCGAAGCTACTAAACAAAAATTAGATAGTGTTTTTGTTATGGGAGGAGATGGGACTGTTAACGAAGGAATTAGCGGTTTAGCTGAACAAGAGTATCGTCCTAAATTTGGTTTTTTCCCTTTGGGAACAGTAAATGATTTAGCAAGAGCATTAAATATTTCCTTAGATCCAGAAGAAGCCATTAAACAATTTGACTGTAATCAAACAACAACTTTAGATATCGGAAAAATAAATGATAGCTATTTTATGAATGTTGTAGCTATTGGAACAATTCCTGAAGCAGTTAACAATGTTGATGTAGAAGATAAAACAAAACTAGGAAAATTAGCTTATTTTGTTTCTGCCGTAAAAGAATTAGCAAATACACAATCGTATTCATTCCACTTAAATTTAGATGGAAAAGAAGAGACGATAGAAAGCAGTACACTCTTAATTGGATTAACTAATTCTATCGGTGGATTTGAATCACTTTTGCCAGAAGCTGAAGTAAATGATGAAAAGCTCCACTTAATTTATATCAAAGATCAATCCCTATGGGATACAGTTAAAGCAGTACCTGCTTTATTAAAAGGTGTTGATAATTCAACAGAAACTGTCGCCTATTCCACTTTTTCTGAAGGAACTATCTCGCTTGAACATGAGGAACATTTAACAACAAATGTGGACGGAGATGAAGGAGATTCCTTGCCAATAAAAGTAAAAGTATTACCTCAACATTTAATTGTTTATCAAGGTAACGCAGAAGAAAAATAATTTTTTAAATTAAAAAGGACCTGGAATTATCTCCTGGTCCTTTTTAGGGGTTCAAATTTCAAAGAAATCTGATGGTGGTGAATTTACTATAGCAATATAAATTTTAGTTAGTCAATAGTTTCTATCTAACTTAAAGAACTTCAACGGGCCCATGATCGTCAATATGATCACCGTGAACATGTTGCAACCGGCCATTGACTAAGTAATCGGTGTGATCTCCATGTGGCACTTGTTCATGGCCACAATCCGGTGTATGCTGACAAACTGCTTCGACATGATTACAATTATCCGGATTTTTTTCGTTTACTTCTAACTTACATTCGTCCCAATGATCTTCATGAGAATGATGCAAATGACCGTTGTGCACATAATCAACATGATCTTCATGTAATATTTTCGTGTGGCCACACCCTAAAGAATGTTGATGCTGATGATCTTCATGTGTATGATGTTCCATTTGATCGTCTCCTTTTTCTTTGAGATAAATTTTTGTATAATTATATTATCAAACAAATGAGAAAGTGTGAATATATCGGGAGGAATGGATTAAAATGATTTCAAAAAAACAACAAGAAAAGATAAGCTCTCTTTTTTCTTGTTTAAGTAGTCCAACACGATTAGCAATTTTATTTTTCTTATTTGAACAAAAACAAGCAAATGTTTCCCAAATTGTCGATCATGTAAGTATTTCTCAATCAGGCGTATCACACCAATTAAAGACATTAAAAAATTATCACTTAGTAAAATCAATACGAGAAGGGAAAGAAATTCTATACTCTTTATGTGATAAGCATGTGATTACGATTTGTGATCAAATTGTAGAACACACAAAAGAACTAGAAATAAATTGATTAAAACATTTCTTTAGAAAGTATTTTCTTCCCTTAATCAAGGTATAAGTACTTAAATTCTTTCAAGGTGAACGAATATGGATAAAAAAGTAATCAAAGAACAGAAAAAACTTCTTCGAAGAAAAATTCTTGAGATCATGGAAGGAACGCCTAATTTTAGAAATTTACCTGATGACGCACCCGAAGTACGTCAAGTAAGACAACTAGGAAAAGCTCTTGAAAAGATTGGAAAACGGTATTTATAAAAAACAGGAATAGGAATCGATATAAATATCACTTAGTTTTTAGAAATGCTCTTATGTTAACTTATATTATTTTCTAAATATATTTTAGTATATTTAACTCCCTTTTTTTAAACTTCCTTTAAAAATAAATAAAAAACTGACAAAATAGATTCATAAACAGAGAAAAGGAGTTTTAAAAATGAAAGAGACTATTTTAGCAATCAAATTAAAAGAATATAGGACAAATAATAACTTAACTCAAAGTGACTTAGCAGAAAAATTAGATGTGAGTGATAAAACAATTTCCAAATGGGAATTAGGAGAAACTTACCCGAGTAAAAGAAATATGCTTAAACTATCCGAAACTTTAGGTGTTTCTTTAGAAACTTTATTATTAGAAGAACAAGCTGATGGGACCAGTGAGTTAGAATTAAGTATTAAATATGGTGTAATAAGCTTCTGTTTTATATTTTTCGTTACAATGGTTATTTTTTCTTTTACTCAAGATCACAGTCCTATTTTAGAATTAACTACTTCAAAAAAATTAGAATTACTCGGAACAACTATACTTAAAATTTTAAGCATATCCATTCCACCTGCGATTATTATTGGGTCTGTATTCTATTTTTATATTTTTCCTAAAAATCAAAAAGAAAATTAGCTTAATCTTAAGCTATTTTCACTTGTTTATGTTGTTTAGGTGGAGAAAATAAGAATAGAAAAAAGACGTTGTAACAAATTAAGCGTGGAACATAACACCGTCTTTACTCGCCCCCCCGGTTTCTTCACAAACGCCTCAAAGAGAAGAAGCTTGATTTACCAGTATTTTAGTGATCAAACCTAGCTAGACCAATTGAAAATCACAAAG
>DXBN01000236.1 GCA_019116505.1 Candidatus Enterococcus avicola
GGTATTGTAACTTTTTTGCATCAAATAAATTCGCCAGTATGACTTCAAAATTTGCCCCATCATATAAATGATCGAGTTCTTCTTTACTATTGCCCGTACCTTCATTATTACCTATCGTTGCGTAATCGTAATTGACTTGATTCATTAACTGAACATTCCCTTGACCATTTGTACTTTCAGTTAACGGATGCCAACGATCCGAATAATCGCCCAAATCGACTGTTACGACTGAGTCTCCTATTTTTGTTTGTTGTCTTTCTTGAATAAATCGACGCATCTTCGGCCAATTTTCTAAATGTGAATGCAAATCATTCGTATGGATAATCCGAATCTGTTCCATAATCCCACCGGCCTTTCTTGTTATTATTATACCGATAATACCGGATAGTTAAAATAAAAAAACCTAAGAATATTCATCTTAGGTTGAAATGGTCTATTCATATAATCGAACACATGAGGAACATCGCTTAGGGCTGCTTCCTTCCAGATCTGACCCACTTCACAACGTCCTCATTGTCCTAGCCTTGCGGCAAAATATAGTATACCGCACTTTATCTGCTTTTTCTAGTCTTTTTCGTTATTTTCTTTGGCTTTTTGTTTTTCTTCTTTTTTACGTTGGCGGAGATTCCTAAAAAAAGTCTTTAATAAATCACTACATTCCTCTTCAAGGACACGCGATTCAAGATAACACCAATGATTAAATCGTTGATCTTCTAGTAAATTTAAAAGGCTACCCGCCGTACCTCCTTTAGGGTCATACGCACCAAAATAAACCTCATCAATTCGGGACAATAAAATTGCCCCACTACACATCGGACATGGTTCTAATGTCACAAATAACTGAGCATCTTCTAATCGAAAATTATCGAGTTGATCACAGGCCATTTGAATTGCCGCCATTTCAGCATGGGCTGTGGCATTTTGTGTCGTTTCACGTAAGTTATGACCGCGACCGATAATTTTACCATCTAACACAACGACCGCGCCAATTGGTACTTCCGCCATCGCTTCGGCTTTTTTAGCTTCTTTGATTGCTTCTTTCATAAAAAATTCTTTTTCTTCGATTGTTAATGTACTGACTTTTTCCAAGAGACACCTCACTAATAATTGAGAAAAAGGTTTGAGGTCGTGACGACTTCAAACCTTTTAACGTAATATTTAATTAAAAAAGGGATTCAACAAAATTCGTTACTTTTTCTTTGGTGTCGTGTGTCGCATCTGCGACGGTTTCACCATAAGAACTTACACGTTCGAACCCTTGACTCATTTTTTTACCGGCACTGACCAGCGTTTCGATTTCTTTATCATCTAAATGATCGACGATATCGAGTAATTTTTCATTCCCTTTTAACTTTACCTTGATAAAGTTTTTGACTTTGCGACGATTTGAGATTTCAAGGGCTTTACGTATAACTTTTTCCGAAACAAGAACAGTTGTAGCGATTCCTGCAACGGCAGCAATACTTAATCCTACGGTAACTTTTGTTGATGATTTCATTTTAGCTCAGCTCCTCTTTTATTTTAAAGAAATTTTATTTCGTAATTCCTTTAACATAATAATCATAACATGATTCGCGTCAATACGAAAACAAAAGACTTCTACAATTAGCGACGATCATTACGATTCGCAAATAATAAGAAAAGTCGTAGTAATTGTAAGAAACTAGCGACAGCAGCAGCAACATAGGTTAATGCTGCGGCGAATAAAACTTTTCTAGCCATTGGCAATTCTTCTTGGGTTAATAACCCACCTTGACTCAATATTTTAAGTGCACGGCGTGAAGCATCAAACTCAACTGGTAAAGTTACTAATTGGAACAATAGCGCCATTGAAAAAGCCAATAATCCAATATTGATTAAAAGACTGCCGCTTTGGCCACTAATGAGTGCCCCGATTAAAATCAATGGGATCGACAAAGTTGAACCAATATTAGCGACTGGTACAATTGCTGCGCGAATTTTTAGCGGTGCATATCCAACGGCATCTTGAACTGCGTGACCACATTCATGAGCCGCCACACTAATTGCTGCCACGGACATAGATTGAGCGGTCGACTGCGATAAGCTTAACATTTTACGACCGGGATTGTAGTTATCTGTTAAATCTCCCGCAATTCCGACAACGCCAACATCGTTGATATTTTGACTTTTTAAAATATAGTTTGCGGCTTGTGTTCCTGTAACATTATTTTTACTACGGACCTGGTCAAATTTGTGAAACGTACTTTTAACATAGCCCGATGCTGCCATCGAGATGATTAAACCGATAATAACTAAAATATATGTTGGATCAAAGAACATTCCATAAGGCATCATAAAAAGCGCCCCTTTCTAAATACTTTTGCTCTATTATAACGCTGTTTTGTGAAAAAGAAATGACTTTTGTTTAAAGAAAATAGCGAAACCTTTTAGATTCCGCCAATTTTTTAAAATTATTTTAATTTCTTGAGCATTCTCTCGTTTTGTAATAACTGCTCAAAAGTTTGACGTTCTACAATCACCTCAGATTCGCCTTCGTTTACCATTACAACAGCTGGAATCAGTAACTTATTATAATTATTTGCCATCGAATAACCATAAGCACCTGTTGAGAAAGTCGCAAAAATATCTCCCGTTTCAATTTTGGGCAAATGAATATCTTTAATCAATATATCTGTACTCTCACAAGCTTTACCTGCAATGGTGACGACTTCAGTTGGTTTTTCTCCGGCTTTATTTGCAAGGATGCCATCATATTCCGCTTCATATAAGCCTGGTCGAATATTATCGGTCATGCCTCCGTCAATTGCCACATACTTTCTAACACCCGGCACTTCTTTAATACTACCAATTTGATGCAACGTAATTCCAGCTTCCGCTACGATACTACGACCCGGTTCAATCACAATTGCCGGACGGACTAAATCGTTCTCTAAACAAAATTGTTCCGTTAAATCCATCAAAGGATCGAGGAAGTAAGCGTATGATTTTCTTGCATCGCTTTCTTTATAGCGTGCTCCAAACCCTCCTCCGTAATTCAATTCCCGAACCGTATAAGCAAAGCGATCTTGAATTTTTTTGATCAAATCAAGCGCCACTTGTGCCGCTAATAAGTGCGTCTCATTGGTAAATAATTGACTGCCAATATGGAAATGCAAACCATAAAAATCAATTTCTGGCGTCTCTATAGCTTGTTTAATTAAAGCAAATAAAATACTTTCTTCTAAAGGAATCCCAAATTTGGAATCTTTTTGACCAGTAGAGATAAAGTCATGCGTCGCCACTTCGACTTCTGGCGTAATTCGAAAGAGAATTTTAGCCGTCACATTTTTCTCACGACAAATAGCTGCAATCCACTCTAATTCCTGAATACTATCGACAATAATCCGACCTACACCATACGTAATCGCCATTGTTATTTCTTCAATGGATTTATTGTTTCCGTTAAATTCAATTTTTTCTGCAGGATAGTTGGCTTTGATTGCCGTATACAATTCTCCACCACTGACTACATCTAAACACAAACCTTCTTTTTCAATCAATTGAATCATCGCCATTGTATTAAACGCTTTTGAGGCGTAAGCCACTCGTACATTATCATATTTTTTAATAAATGATTCTTGCAATTGACGGCATTCTTCAACAATCATATTTTGCGAAAAGACATATAATGGTGTTCCGTATGTTTCAGCGAGTTGAACCGTATCACATCCATCCCAAAATAAATGATTATTAGCAATTTTTTTGACCATTATTATTTCCCCCTTATAGTAACAGACTGCCTTAAATGGCATCGGATATTTTTCATTTAATAAATCTTAGTTATTTTACCACAGATTAGATACTTTCCCATCAAATTGTTAGAATTCTCTTGAATTTTTCTCATATTATCGTTATCATTTTAATAATCTTGACGTTTTCAAATAAGAAACGACCAAAGTTAGTCATCATAAATAAATTAGAAGTAACAGACACTTGAAAGGACGTGCACATTTTGACAATTTTTAAAGGATCTGGAGTCGCGATTATTACACCAATGAACGCAGATGGCTCTGTAAATTACCAAGAATTAAAAGCTTTAACCCAGTGGCATATCGATGAAGGAACAGATGCGATTATCGCTTGTGGTACGACTGGCGAAACGTCGACCTTAGTCGATGCCGAACATTTGAAAGTCATCGAAACTGTTGTTAAACAAGTCGATGGTCGAATTCCAGTCATCGCTGGAACCGGATCAAATGATACCCAACACGGGATTTATTTATCGGTTGAAGCCGAAAAATTAGGTGCCGACGCCCTATTGATTGTGACCCCTTACTACAATAAGGCTACAAAAACCAGCCTCGTAAAACATTATGAAGCAATTTGTTCAAAAGTCGATTTACCGGTTATTTTATACTCAGTTGCTTCACGGACTGGCTTGAACTTAACACCTGATTTGGTTAAAGAACTCATGAAAATACCAAATGTAAAAGGAATCAAAGAAGCAAGTGGTGACATTTCGCAAATCGTTGCGATTGCTTGCTTAGTCAATGATGACTTTGCTTTATATTCCGGTAATGATGACCAAGTTTTACCTCTACTATCAGTCGGTGGTAGCGGTGTAATTTCAACAATTGGTAATATTGCTCCAAAACAAACATCACAAATGGTTCATCACTATTTAAATGGTCAATTCGAAGAGGCTAAAAAAATTCAATTAGCCCAGTATCCTTTAATTGAAGCCATTTTTTCTGAAGTCAATCCTGTCCCTATCAAAAAAGCAGTTGGATTATTAAAAGGGATTGAAACACACTACCGCTTACCACTCGGTGAACCTGAAGAAAAAACGGTTGAGCTATTAAAAGAAACCATGACAAACTACGGTTTATTATAGGAGGTTACCAATGAAAAATGTACTATTAATCGGTTGCAACGGACAAATGGGAAAAGTCGTTCAAGAAGCAATCACTAACCATCCTAATGTTCAACTCGTCGCCGGCTTTGATCGCCTAGCAAAAAACGATAGTCCTTTTCCTATCTACCAAGATTTAGCTGCTATCAAAGAGTCTATCGATGTCGTAATTGATTTTTCTCATCACTCCATGACTAAAAATACACTAAGCTACTGCATCGAGCAAAAACTCCCAGTTGTCATTGCAACAACTGGTCTTTCTGATGAGATTTTACAAGCAATTAAGGACGCCGCGAAAAAAATTCCTGTCTTCTATTCAGCTAATATGTCATTAGGTGTCAACGCGTTAATTCAAGCTTTACAAAAAATTGCACCTATTTTAGAAGAAGATTTCCAAATCGAAATTATTGAAAAACACCATCGTTTCAAAAAAGATGCGCCTAGCGGGACCGCTTTACTACTAGCTGACTCAATAAACGCTGTCTTAGATCAACCAAAAGAGTATATTTATGGACGAAGTGGCAACGAAAACGAAAATGCGATGAGCGAAATTGGCATCCATGCCGTACGTGGCGGTTCGATTCCTGGTGAGCATACCGTCTTATTTGCAGGAGAAGATGAAATTATCGAACTCAAACATACCGCTTTATCACGTGGCATCTTTGCAAATGGTGCTATCAAAGCCGCCCTTTTCATCGAAAAACAAAAGACCGGGTTTTTCAGTATGAATGAATTATTAAAAGGAAAATAAATACAAGTAGGAATTGCCTGTATCGCAATTCCTACTTTTTTATTTTTTAGGGATTTATCTCCAATCACTCAGAACAAAGCGCCCAAATTACCACCTTATTTTGACGGGGGAATTTCGGCTGTTCTTCGGTGATTTCAATAAATGCCTGCAAGCGAAAGAACCGCTTTTCGAAATTTATCTCCAATCACTCAGAACAAAGCGCCCAAATTACCACCTTTATATTACGACAGTTTTTTTATTTTACTAAGACAGTTTTTTTATTATCGGCTCTTCTTTTTATCACAAAAAATTTAATAATTTTTTTTAATGATATTATATAAACAATAGACATTTTGATACTTTATGTGTAATATGAAGGCTATAGAAAGCCGGTGTTTCGGTTTTCAAAACAAACACTTTTTTTCTTTGTGAAAAAAGCGAAAAAAATAAGTGATAGTAACGGGGGATTTATAATGAAGAAAACAAAATTAGTAACACTTACAGCGGCTGTATTATTATCTGGCGGTTTATTAGCAGCATGTAGTCCTGACGAAAAATCAGCTGAAAGTTCTACACCAGAGTCATCTGTTGCAGCTTCTTCTGAAGACGTTGTTAGTTCTGCTTCAATTACTGACAAACCAGAAGAAATCGTTAAATCATTAAGCGCTGAAGGAAACTGGATTACTGCAGCAACTGCGGATGTAACCGTTGATCAAGAAATCGTTGTTGATGGCGAATTCCACGATAAAGATGATGCTTCTGCAGATATCTACCGTAAATTAGCCCTACATACACAAGATGAGAAATTTAACATTTTAGATAACTTCACATTAACTGTACCAAAAATTGTTGTTAACTCTGAAAACTTCACTGTTTTCTACGGAACAATTAAAGGTGATATTGAAGTGAATGCAAACGGCTTCTCTTTAATCGGTACAAAAGTTGATGGAAATATCATATTCACTAAAGAAGAATACCAAACTTCTGCTGACTTAGATAAAGATGGCAAAGGTGCAACCGTTACTGGTGAAGTAACTGTCGCTGAATAATTCAAAAAAGGGTCTTTTAAAAAAGCGATTCGATCAACCGACCGAATCGCTCTTTTTTGTCTGTTTTTAAGTATCACACCTTTAGTTAATCGATTGTAATCCAATATCTACGTACCCATTTTTGATTCTCTTCATCAAAGCGTCGATCTTCTAAAATCCCATGATTCTTCTCAATGACTTTAGCAGATGCTAGATTGTCATCATCACAAGTAATTAGTACGCGAGCCAAGCCAAAATTTTTAGCCTCTTTTAAAGCTTCTTTTAACATGTATGAGCCGTAGCCTTTTTTACGCGCGCTCGGTGCAATCGAATAGCCAATATGACCACCATAATTCAATAAATAATCATTTAATCGCATTCTTAAAGCAAGCATACCAATAATTTTCTGCGGTGTTTCTTGGACAAGGACATACTGACGACTCGGGACACGACCTTCATTTGGTAATGTCTCCTCATTTTCGTACAATTTCATTGCTATTAGCCAATCCTCAATTGTAGGAAAAGTTGTGATACTTCCAGAGCCCGCAATATGAGTAGGATTATCAAATGTTTCCTGATAGACTTGTAAGGCATCAAGTAAATCAAGACTTGGTTGTATGAGCTTAGCGCCCTCTTTCTTAACATCATTAATCATTGGCTAACACTCCTATTTTCTAATTTTCGGAAAAAATGGTTTCTTCAAAGAATAACTTCGAACCATCAAGCGCTACTCGTACTTTGACACCATAAGGTAAAATGGCACGCGGATAAGCATGACCAAAATTCAAATTATATAACACGGGAAAATTAGGATTTACGATGACTTCACGAATCACATTTTTATATTCTTTGTAATAAACTTCATCTTGTGGTTTACCAAAAAGTAAACCCGCTGCCTGTTCAAAGACTCCCGCCTGTTTTAACGTTTCTAACATTTCCCTCAAATTTTCTGGTGTTGGTTTTTCTTCTGAGGTTTCTAAAAAAACAATTTTTCCTCGCCATTCTTCAGCTGTTGGAAAAATTTGATATCTTTCAGCAATTTCTTTTTCAAGTGGATCACGTTCACCTTTGATTAAATCAAACAAACTTTCAATACAGCCACCTAATAATTGACCACTGAATTCACGTTGACCTTGCAACCACTCATGGCCACTTTTTTCCTGTTCTTCTATTCGTTTTTGTCCCAAGGATTGTTCTGAAAAATCACTTCGTTCATGATACCAGACCGGACTTGAATCAATTGCTGCTTGTGCATTAATTCCAAGAAATCGTTGGAAAGTCTTTAGCGAATACGGCAACATTTCAGGGCCAAGTTCGGCTAAATCAGTTAAGAAAGCTGGACCATAATACGATGTCATTCCTAATTTATAAAAAAGTAAATGATTGACTGTTGAATCTGAAAAGCCTGTAAAGATTTTAGGATTTTGCTGAACAAGATTCCGAAACTCCTTATCCTCCCACAAATAAGGCCAAGTTAAAAACGTATCCTCTCCACCAATTGCACAAATAATCCCTTTAATCTCTGGATCGGAAAAAGCAGCTTTTAAATCCGCAGCACGATGTTCAGGGTGTGCTTTCACATAATCAATCCCTTTTAACGTATTTTTCATCAAAACAGGTACAAGGCCGAATGATTCTAAGCGCTTAATCCCTAGCTTCAAACTGTGTTTACAAAAATCTTCCCCTAATGTACCACTTGATAAACTGACAATTGCGACTTTATCCCCTTGCGTTAATGCTGGTGCTTTAATCATTCAACCACTCCTCACTGTGATAAATTATCAACAACTATACCCGACCACAGACTAAAAAACAATCGTTTTAAAAAAATAAAAAACAATTTATCGTTCGAACATGATAATGTCTTAATGTAATCGAAGCACAAAATGTCCCTTCGTGATAAAATCAAACCATGAAAAGGATAATACTAACAATGAATGAAGATAAGAAATATAACGTAATAAAAGCTGTCACAGAAAAAAGAAAAGATAAGAAGAGAGCTTGTGTTGAACTAGATCTCTCGATCAGACAAGTCAATCGATTAATCCAAAAATATCAAGAAGGAGGAAAGGCTGTTTTTTCACACGGCAATAGAGGAAAAAAACAGATGCATGCCGTACCGGAGGATGTAAAAAAACAAATCATTGGGCTTTATCAACAGTTTAATATAAAACCGAATGTGAAGCACTTTACTGAAATATTAAAGGAGGATTATGCGATCTGTTACACCGATACAACGATTCGAAATATTTTATACCTAGCGAATATTATCTCACCTAAAACACAAAGAAAGACACGAAAAAAAATAAAAGCTCGAATCAAAGCACAATCAATGAAAGCAAAGACAAAGCTTGATAATCCACTGCTTCCAAGAGCCGAAGATCAACTGGCTTCACCCGAAAAAATCCATCCTAGCCGCTCTAGGAAAAAATACCAAGGAGAGCTGATTCAAATGGATGCCAGTTCATACAATTGGTTCGGGAACGACGTCACCCATCTTCACTTAGCGATTGATGACGCTTCTGGGGATATCGTTGGTGGGTATTTCGACACGCAAGAAACGCTCAATGGCTATTATCATGTGCTCCATCAGATCCTCCGTAACCGAGGGATTCCTTTAGCTTTTTTAACCGATAAACGAACCGTTTTTGACTATCAATCCAAAACCAAGAAAGTCGTTGAGGAAGATACCTTCACGCAATTTGGTTTTGCCTGCCATCAACTCGGTATTGACATTCGTACCTCCTCTATTCCACAAGCGAAAGGCCGTGTAGAACGATTAAACGGCACGGTTCAATCACGACTTCCTGTAGATTTAGAATTAGCAGGGATCCAATCTATTGAGGAAGCCAATCATTTTTTAACAAAATGGATTCAATCATTTAATAGGAAGTTTGGTAATAAGACGAAGGAATCAATCTATGAGAAGGCACCTACGAAATCAGAGATGAATTTATTATTAGCACGAGTCGCAAATAGAAAAATCGATAGTGGTCATCACATTCGGTATCAAAATAACTACTATTTACCGACGGAGGGTAGCGAAGATCAGTACTTTACACGCGGATCAAAAGCCCTCGTCATCGAAGCATTTAACGGCGAAATCTATGTAAATATCGCTGAAAAAATATACACAACAAGGAGACTGAAAGAACATGACGACTATTCAACAGAGTTTGACCCGATTCCAGAGCAAAAAAAAGAAAGACGCCAGTATATTCCCCCACAATCTCACCCGTGGAAACTAGAGTCTTTCAAAAGATATCTTCGCAGCATCGGAAAAACACTCGAAGAATATGAAGCTGAACGAGCAGCTTAAATCTTATTTTACCAAATGCGGTCACATTAATGCAAGTTTTTACGAAGGAAAAGCTTGCATTAATGTGAGCCTAAGGTTTAGGACATTTTACCTTTCGCTTGACA
>DXBN01000237.1 GCA_019116505.1 Candidatus Enterococcus avicola
GGGTTCAGTGGTTCGAATCCACTCTCCTCCACCATTGGGGTATAGCCAAGCGGTAAGGCAAGGGACTTTGACTCCCTCATGCGTTGGTTCGAATCCAGCTACCCCAGTATTGAGTAACGATTAATCGTTACTCTTTTTTATTTGAAAAAAAACAACTTTTAGGCTAACCTATAGATAGATTATAAGAGGGGTGACAAGCATGAATTTGACAAAAAAAGTAAAAGAAAAAATTGTTGAAACGGCAGAGCATTTGTACGACTTGTCAAAAAAAGATCTTTTTATAAATATCACAAAAGCTGGTGTGGATATTACTGAAAAGAGACCAACGAAACAAACGATTAAATGGCGTTCAAAAGGTCACTAAATAACAATAGAAGTTTTGACTGATAATTTTGTCAAAACTTCTATTGTTATTTTATTTTGATTTCAGTGTATTGATAATCACCAAGTTCAAAAAGGACTTGACCATTTAAGAGCTCAGTCACTTCTTCTTGAAAAACAGGACTCTCTTCTTCATCAACCATAATATGGAAGGTTACATCAGACAAAAATTGAGTGTCTTTAACGACGTATGCTTGCGATTCTAAAAAATGTTGCATCTTACCGACAGCAGGGTAATCAATTGTTACAAGGATTTCTTGTTGGGGTTTCACTTCGACAATCCCAATTTCTTTAAGCGCTTCGGATACAGAAGTAGAATATGCACGAATTAAACCGCCGGCACCAAGTTTAATCCCACCAAAATAGCGTGTGACAACCGCTACAACGTCGACTAGCTCATTTTGTTTTAAGACTTCCAACATCGGAACACCCGCCGTGCCACTAGGCTCGCCATCATCGCTCGATCGTAAAATCATTCCTTTTGTTCCAATAATAAAGGCGCTGCAGTTGTGGTTGGCTTTCCAATGTTCCTTTTTGATTTCTTGAATAAATTTACGCGCCTCTTCTTCAGACGTCACTCGCTGAAGGAAACATAAGAAGCGTGATTTTTTTATTTCAATTTCAACAACACCATTTTTTTCAATTGTGCGGTACGTTTCAAGCATGCTTTTTCTCCATTTCTTTCGATTAATCTCAGTATAGTCAAAAATAGTGTGAAATTCAATTTAAGGCGTTTGCTTTTTTTGGTAATAAGCTAGATAATAGATAGAAAAGGGGGATTCGTTTGGTGGGAGGCAAAAAGAAGTATGATATTATAACGGATTATATTCGTAACAATGGTGGGACTCAAGTGACGTTGACCTTCACTCAAATCGATGAGTTACTTTTTCCTGCCAGCGGGTTACCGAAAACGGCAAGAAAAACAATCGATTGGTGGGCGAATGATTATCGCTATCCAGAAAAAGGGGCCTATGCTTGGCTAAATGCAAATTATGAAGTCATCCATGTTGACCTTGTTAAAGAGTATGTTGTTTTTAGACCGTTATTAAAAGGAACGTGGTTATTAAAATAACGTGTCAGCCAGTTGACAAAGTAAGTGTTTGCTTTATAATTTATTTAATTGAATGATGATGTTCAGAAGGAAAAGGGAGAGTTTTTGGATGGCTAAAAAAACGATAATGTTAGTTTGTTCTGCAGGGATGAGTACGAGCTTATTAGTAACTTCAATGCAAAAATCAGCAACGGTCAATGATATTGACGCAGATATATTTGCGGTGTCGGCTTCAGAAGCAAATCATTACTTAGAAAATAAAAAAATTGATGTCTTATTATTAGGTCCACAAGTTCGTTTTATGAAAGCTGATTTTGAAAAACGTTTAGCGCCAATGGGAATTCCATCAGATATTATTAATATGGCTGATTATGGAATGATGAATGGTGAAAGAGTTTTACAACAAGCTTTAAATTTAATTAAAAATAAATGATGATCAAAAAGCAAAGAAAAAATTCTTTGCTTTTTTTGTATTTATTTTTGAGGTGATTAAATGAATCCGTTGAGGGGGAGGCAGATTGTTGTCTCATCAGAAGAGTTAAAAAATTATCCAACAAATGAATATCAACATCGAGAAGCGATGATTTTAAATCAGCAACTTTATTGTCAACGATGCAATGCCTTAATTATTCGGCAAGAAAATGTTTTGCCGAATGGTGTGTTTTTTTGTTCAGAGTGTCAGGAATTTGGCAAGCTAACGAGTGAGTCGTACTTGGTATCAGTTAAAGGACACGAGGATGAAGAGCAAGAGAGAAGCCTTCATTTTACATGGGAAGGTAAATTGACACAGCTACAAGCACATATTGCTCAGCAATTACAAAAGAACTATCAAGCAAAACAGTCAACCCTGCTTTGGGCTGTGACAGGCTCAGGAAAGACTGAAATGGTTTTTCCAGTAATTCACTTAGTCTTATCGCAAGGTGGCCGCGTGTGTCTGACATCACCGCGAATCGATGTTTGTCGTGAACTTTATCCGCGAGTAGACGCAGCTTTTCAAGATGAACAAGTATTGTTGCTATATGGTAACTCGAAAGAAAAATATCGTTACTCGGATTTAACAATTTGTACGACGCATCAAATGCTTCATTTTTATCAAGCATTTGATTTAATTATTGTTGATGAAATTGATGCTTTTCCCTATGAAGGTAATCCAATGTTACAATTTGCCTTGAAAAACGCATTGAAGCCACAAGGGAGATTGATTTATTTGACGGCGACTCCGCCGAATCATTTATTACAAGAAGTACAGCAGACATTTGCGATTGAAAAATCACCTTTAAGGTTTCATCAGCGACCATTAATTGTCCCGGAATGTCTATGGTACAACCGTTGGGCGCAGGCC
>DXBN01000030.1 GCA_019116505.1 Candidatus Enterococcus avicola
AAGAATTGTTTAGTAAAATTTTATTTTCGCTAGCAGTGATTGGTGGATGCATCCACTTATATTTTCTCTAAGAACAAAATGGATATTAATTAAGGAAGTGTCATAATGGATACAAAAGAAAAAATGAAAGAGCTAATTAAAAAGAAACAAGGTGGCGGTCGATCAAAACAAGTCGATGTCCCAAAGAATGATCGTAAGAATATGCGTAAAGGTCCAAAAATTTTTAATAAATAGACAATATAAGGAATGCTGCGTCGCTTAGTAAAAGCGGATAAGCATTCCTTTTTTTAGGAGGTTGTATCATGGAACTACTTGAAATATCAGCGCCTACTCCTGATTTAGTCAGTGAACTTGTGCATGTTTGGCGTCAATCGGTTGTTGAGACGCATCATTTTTTGACTGAAAAAGATATTGATGACATTGCAAACTTTGTGCCACAGGCGATTATGGCTGTTGAACATCTTGTCATACTTAAAAATGCTGACAACCAAATCTGAGGATTTATGGGAATAGAGAATCAGAAGTTAGAGATGTTATTTGTTTTGCCTGAAGAACGTGGACCTTTTCCGCTTTTATACTTAAAAAAATAATCATTAGAGACAGAAAATGGATTCTCTAATCGAATTTGACAGCTAATTCATTTTTAATTTAGAATAAAGTTGTAAAGCGATAAAATAAGTCGTTAATAAAATAAGTGAGTGGATGAGGAGATCAAAATTTACGGATGGCTTTCGATTTTAGCTATTTCAGTTGCTCTGTCTGGATGCGGAACAACGAAAGAAACAACAGGCGGATCTTCAGCAGTAGCAGAAACGAGTAACAGTCCGATAGAAGATTCAAAGGGGAACCAAGCAGAGTATCAAGATTATATTTTTTTAGAGCTTAATCTTGAAGAAAACATAGCAGCAATTAAAGACTACCAAGGAGAGTTCTTGTTTTCTAACGATGCCACTTCAATTTGAATGGAATCCTTCTTTGTATCATCCGTGGAAGTTTCAGAAGGAGAAAATTTTTCATTATCAATGATTTCGGTGTCCCTAAAGCCTTATTAAGTAAACAAGCAGAGCCAATTGTTGAAGGTACCATTGATGAACTTATCGATTTAGGCGAAGGTTACTATAAGTTTAAACAGGGCGAATTATGGGGAGTCGTAGATAATGAAGGTAAAGTCATTACAAAACCAGAATATCTAGAAATTAATGAGTTTTTTTGATGATCGAAGTTTGTTTGTCAAAAACGATGCCAATGGTGAAGCAAAATATGGTTTTATCGATCGAGCGGGTAAAGAAGGCATCCCAGGTAAGTATTTTTCGGCATCAGATTTTAGTGAAGGTTGGGCTTCAGTTGTTTTAACCCAAGGAAGTAAAGCAGAGTTTATCAATTCCGATGGAAAAGTTTTACTAAAACCTGCTTACGAGAATGTACGCCCATATGGTTCTGGAATGATTCCTTTCATGAATGAACCGGGAAAAATTGGATATACTAATGACAAGGATGAGCTTGTTATTGATTTGAAATTTGAGGAAGGTTTGAGTTTTATCGGAGAGGTAGCACCTGTGAAGATGAATGGTAAATGGGGGCTGACAGATAAATCGGGAAATATGAAAGTCGAAGCGAAATATGACGGTATTTATAAAGTACCCGGCGATCAATTGTTCATCACAGCCATCAATCAGAAATATGGTCTAATCAATGACCAAGGTGAAATTTTGTTTGAACCAACCTATCAAGCAGTTGTTAATAGCTCTGTTAAAAAAAATCCTGACGATTATGTTTATACCCTTTTACTTGATGACAAATTTGGTATTTTAGATCCAAAAACAGGAGAAATTATCATTGAACCAAAATTTCAAAATAAAATTGTGTATAGAAATGGTTATGCGATTGCTCAAGAGAATGGGAAATTTGGAATTATCGACAAACAAGGACAATATGTCTTGGAACACAAATTTTCAAGTATTGGGGAGTACAATCATGGTGTCCTACCTGTGATGATTGACCTATTTGAGGATGAAATGATTGACTCGCCCTTAAAGCCTAATCAAGAAGATTTGACATCGACATACGGCTTTATCAATCTGGATGAAGAGGTTGTTTTAAGTTTGGGTAATGAAAATTTTTAACAAAATGTAGATGTCTTATCAGGATTTGTTAGTAAGTAAGAATCTAAAACGTGAATACGTACGAATCGGTGAGGGTTTCCTCGCCGTTTTTTTATCTCAAAACCAATCCTGTGAAATTAGCTGTGGAGATGATACGCCATTTTTGAAAAATTCTAAAAGAGCATTGTATGGTCACTTTATGATAAGATAGAAAAAGAAAGAGGTGGGCGAATATGGGACGAAAAGCATATACGGGGCAATCGATGACGTCATCAGGACCTTATTCACATGGAATTGATGCAGGTGAGTTCATTTATTTTTCTGGTCAAACAGGTTACAATGGTGCGGATTATGATGGAGAGAAATACGATATTCATACACAAACGACTAAGAGTTTTCACTATTTAAAAGATGCGTTGAGTCAAGCGAATGTGACTTTGGATGATGTAGTCAAAGTTAATGTTTATTTAACTGGCATGAAATATTTTGAAGAGATGAATGCCGTTTACCAAACGATGTTTAACGAGCCATTTCCAGCTCGCACGTGTGTTGCGGTCTATGAATTACCCTTAGGGGCGGATGTTGAGATTGAATGTATCGTAAAAAAACCGCAATCGGTTGAATGAGGATGAAAAAAAGGACAATCTTACTCATGACAATGGTATTACTATTGTTAACAAGCTGTCGTTTAAAAAATAGTGAAATTTCTAGAGAATCATTGATACAAGATTCAACGACAACTAGTACGATCATCAGTGAAGCAAAAGGACGTGATGAAATGAATTATGTAGCAGGAGAACTAATCACAGCAGTTGAACAAGCCAATCTCATACAAGTACAAGCAATTTTAAAAGATCCTAATTATGATTTGAATGAGCGAAATAACCGAGGCGAAAGTCCTTTATTAATTGCAACACATAATAATCAGATTGAAATAGCCAAAGCTTTAATTGATGCCAAGGCAGATATCAATCTACAAGATCATATAGAAGACAGCCCATTTTTATATGCAGGCGCCCAAGGAAAGACGGAAATCCTTGCCTATATGCTGGAAAATAGTCAACCAAATCAAGCGATTGTTAATCGTTACGGCGGCAACGCTTTGATACCAGCTGCTGAAAAAGGGCATCTAAAAAATGTTCAATTGTTACTAAAAGAAGGTAGTACTGAGATTAATCATCAAAATAATTTTGGTTATACCGCTCTAATTGAGGCAGTTGCTTTAACAGATGGTTCACAAATTTATTTGGAAATCGTGCAGGAACTTTTGAAATATCAGGCAGATAAAACGTTGCGCGATCATGCTGGCAAAACAGCGGAAGACTATGCAAAAGAATTAGGATACAATCATATTTTAGCAGAATTACAAAAATAACGCATAAGAATAGTCGAAGTTAAAAGTCTTTAAAAATACAAATCCCATGAAATCGATGCTTTAATACACTGATTTCACGGGGTTTGTATTTTATTTATTTGTTGATTTTTATTTAAACAGTTGCCTCTTATTTCTCTGTGAAATTTAACGTTGGTTCGATTGTTTTTCTTCTCAGCTTACTTTGTATGAAATTTTTTTGCAATAAACGTACTTGTTCGGATAATTCCAAATTGGGACCATCAATTATGGTATCGCGAATCACCTCTTCAATCGCTAAGTTGCGTACTCTTCCAGGTTTGATACCAAAAGATGATGATAACCATTCAACTAATTGTTGTGATGAACTGGCATAGACTATTCTTCCTAGCCCAACCCAGCCGTGAGCGGCTGTGCATATCGGGCAATGTTCACCAGAAGTATAAACGGTGGCTCTTTGACGCTCCTCAGGTGTTAAATTTGCTGCGGCCTAGCGTGCTAGTGCAAATTCTAGATGCTGCGTATGGTCACCAGTTGCGACATGATTATAATCTTCAGCAAGTATTTCACCATTTTCAGCAACCAACACCGAACCAAAAGGCTCATCGCCTTCTTCTAATGCTTGCTTAGCCAGCTCAATGCAACGTTGTAAATATTTTTTATCTTCGGTCGTAATTACTTACTGTTGTCCTCCTTCGTTTTTTATTGTTTTCTACTTCATTTTGTCTGAGGAAGAGACTTCTGTCAAATAAGACAAGGACTTTGCTTCTTGAGCTTTTTATTAGTATAATAAGAATGTTTTTGAAAAGCATGTCAACTTAGATAAAAGTGTATTGAATGGAGAATTAATGAATATGGCCAATAATTTTTGGGCTGAATTGCCAAAGCCCTTTTTCGTATTAGCACCGATGGAAGATGTGACGGATGTTGTTTTTCGTCATGTCGTCAAAGAAGCGGGCGCACCAGATGTTTATTTTACTGAGTTTACCAACTCAGATAGTTTTTGTCACCCCGATGGTAAAGATAGTGTTCGTGGCCGTTTAGCCTTTACCGAGGATGAACAACCAATTGTCGCACATATTTGGGGCGACAACCCAAAATACTTCAAAGAAATGAGTATTGCACTAGCTGAAATGGGTTTTAAAGGACTAGATATTAATATGGGCTGTCCAGTACCAAATGTTGCTGGACGTGGCAAAGGCAGCGGCCTTATTTTACGACCAGAAGTTGCAGCAGAATTGATTGCAGCTGCTAAAACAGGCGGATTACCTGTCAGTGTCAAAACCCGAATAGGCTATGCTGAAATGTCAGAAATGGAAGATTGGTTAACTCATGTTTTGCAACAAGGGATTGCTAATTTATCAATTCACCTTAGAACGCGTAATGAGATGAGTAAAGTGGATGCCCATTGGGAAGTCATCCCGCAAATTATGGCTTTACGTGATAAGATTGCTCCGAGTACCTTGATTACAATCAACGGAGATATTCCCGACCGTCAAAAAGGACTGGAGCTATTTGAGCAATATGGGGTTGATGGCATTATGATTGGGCGCGGTATTTTTAAAAATCCTTATGCCTTTGAAGTTAAAAAGAAAGAACATACGAGTCAAGAATTGCTAGGATTATTGCGTTTGCAACTTGATTTGCAAGACGAGTATGCTCAAATGGTGCCACGTTCAATTGTTGGCTTACATCGTTTCTTTAAAATTTATTTAAAAGGTTTTCCAGGGGCAAATGATTTACGTGTTAGTCTAATGGGAACAAAGTCAACGGATGAAGTTCGTCGTATTTTAGATGCCTTTGAAAATCAAGAAAGTCGCTAAAAACAGGCGATAACTGATTGACAGTAGTTCTCCCAAGTAGTATGATTTTTTATAGGGAATGAGGTTCTCCCATGGTATAATACCTAAACCGCTTATTCAAGCTGATGACTTCTGCGAAAATACTCGCAGGATCATTGGCTTTTTTTATTCCTGGGAGAAGAATGGAGAGGGAAAAATGTTATTATCAATTGCATTAATTTTTTTATTAGGGATGAGTTTTGGAAAAATCTTTCAAAAGTTTGGATTACCCCCATTACTAGGAATGCTACTGACTGGTATTCTTTTAGGTCCGTACATGTTCAATCTTTTAGACACAACGATTTTAAGTATCTCTGCCGAACTCAGACAAATGGCGCTTATCATCATCCTAGTGCGAGCAGGTTTAAATTTAGATATTTATGATTTGAAAAAAGTTGGTCGCCCGGCAATGTTAATGTGTTTTGTGCCAGCTTGCTTTGAAATCCTAGGTATCCTTCTGTTAGGACCTAAATTGTTGGGGCTAAGTCTACTCGATGCCGCCATTTTAGGAACTGTTATTGCCGCGGTTTCACCAGCCGTGATTGTTCCGCGAATGTTAAAATTGATGGAAGAAGGTTATGGTACGAACAAAAGTATTCCACAAATGATTTTGGCCGGCGCTTCCGTAGATGACGTTTTTGTTATTGTCTTATTTACCGCCTTCACGGGTTTAGCTCAAGGGGGAACGATTGATATGTCCCAATTAGTGAACATTCCGATTGCCATTATTTTAGGGATTTTAGTCGGTATCGTCGTTGGTCTAGGACTATCCCAGCTATTTACAAAATTTCATATGAGAGACACGAGTAAAGTGATTCTCATTTTATCTATTGCCTTTTTATTAGTGACATTAGAAAGTTGGCTTGAAGGAGTCATTGGTTTTTCTGGACTACTTGCAGTCATGGCACTAGGAGCAACCATCCATCAATTAAAGGTTGATGTTGCTGCACGTTTATCTTTGAAATTTTCAAAAATGTGGAGTGGAGCAGAAGTACTGCTTTTTGTTTTAGTCGGTGCTTTAATTAACGTTGATTACGCGATTAATGCAGGTTTAGTAGCGATAATGATTGTTTTAGGCAGTTTGATTTTTAGAATTATTGGAGTTTATATTAGTTTGTTGAAGACAAACTTAAATTCAAAAGAAAAAATCTTTACAGCGATTGCTTATACTCCAAAAGCAACCGTCCAAGCAGCAATTGGTGGGATCCCGCTTGCGATGGGATTAGCGAGTGGCGAGATAGTTTTAACGGTCGCTGTTATTTCGATTGTCGTCACGGCCCCGCTAGGAGCGATTTTAATCGATAAAACATATCATAAGTTGCTTGTAAAAGATTAAATTTTCCAAGTGGTATTCGTTGACAGTACATTAAGATTAGGTTAAAGTAACTCTTACCGATATGTTAGAAATAACATGAAATGTTGATAAGAGTGTTATCTTTGAGAATGAAGATAAATGATGGAAGTCACTAAAAATCTCCTTATTAGCAATGTTTTGCATTGTTTGATAAGGAGATATTTATTTAAGGAGGTGAGGCAGAAAATATGAATAATGAAGATATAGGCGATTGTTGTTGTTGGTTCTGCTTCATTGATCAAAGGGAAAATATTGTAAACCTTTGATAGAATTAAATAATGGGAGGATTTATTAATGGGGAAAAGAAATAAATGGTTAGCCGGAACGATTATTGCAGCGGGGCTTTTATTAGCTGCGTGCGGAGGAGGCACTAGTAATACAGATACTAGCGGAGGAGCTGCTAGTGGGGATACAGATACGTTCACATATGCGATTAGTGGAGATCCATCATCGACAAACCCGATTAACACGAGTGATCGTTGGGGGTTAACGATGAATAATATGATTTACTCCTCATTAGTTGTTGTTGAAACAGACGGGACACAGCGTAATGCCTTAGCCGAATCCGTTGAAGCGGCAGCAGATGGTTTATCTTTAACGGTTAAATTAAAAGAAGGCGTAAAATGGTCGGATGGTGAAGATTTTACGGCCGATGACGTTGTCTTTACCTATGAACAAAAAGTCAAAAAAGAAAATGGTAACGCAGACCAACTTTGGTTAGATGATAAGCCAATTGAGATTGAAAAAGTTGATGATTTTACGGTTAAATTTAACTTACCATCGCCAAGTGCAGCTGCATTACATAATATTGTAACGGAAACGTTTATTATTCCTGAACATATCTTTAAAGATGAAGCAGATTTTTCAGTCAACGACTTATCAAAGCCTGCTGTCGGTACTGGTCCTTATCGCTTAAAAGAATACAAACGTGGTGAATACTTGACGTTTGAAGCCAATCAACACTATTATGGCGGCCAAGCGAACATTAAAAATGTGACTCTACGAATTATTGAAAGTACGGATACAGCAAAAGTGGCTTTACAAAAAGGTGAAGTCGATGCAGCGGTGGTTTTACCATCTGATATTGCTGATTTA
>DXBN01000238.1 GCA_019116505.1 Candidatus Enterococcus avicola
TCCAATTGGATTGTTGTTTGGGGAATCATCGTTAATTCTGCTTGAGCTAAAGTAAATTCTTGTTCTAACGTATCACGAACCGTCACAAAATCTTCAGCTGCAGTATAGATTTCAAAGACTTCCGGCGAGGTAATTAAGTCTTCGCCACCTGCTTCAAGGACTTTTTCAAATAAATCATCTTCACTAACAGCTAATCCTTTACGCTCAATTGCAAGATATCCTTTGCGATCAAACATATAATTAACCGACCCTGTCTCCCCTAAACTTCCGCCATTTTTATTAAAGGCCACGCGAACATTCGTCGCTGTCCGATTGCGGTTATCAGTCAATGCTTCAACTAAAACGGCCACGCCACCCGGACCATAGCCTTCATAAGTCACTTCTGCATAATTTGCGCCTTCTGTTGAACTCGTTGCTTTTTTAATTGCACGCTCTACGTTATCATTGGGCATATTGGCCGCACGAGCCTTATCAACAACTAAACGCAAACTTGGATTTGATGCGATATCATCGCCACCATTTTTTGCCGCAATAAAAATTTCACGTGATAATTTTTGAAAAATCTTTCCACGTTTTGCATCTTGTGCATTTTTTCTTCCTTGAATATTCTTCCACTTACTATGACCTGCCATGAAAAAACCTCCTATATAATCCGTTTGTTTTTAAATCCTAGAACGATCCAACACAATAAGATACCTGTTAGAGCACCTGCAGTATCTAAAGCCACATCTTGGAAAAGCGGCGTCCGACCACCCGTTAACATTTGATGGAATTCATCCATTGCTGCATAACCCGTCGCGGATAACCAAGCAAAAATTGCTGCTAAACCATATTGTTTGATTTTTGGAACAAGTCCTAGAAAAAAACTACTACCTAAAATAAAATACGTGCCAAAATGAGCGCCTTTACGAATAAAAAATTCAATAAAAGAAAAATAGCCACTTTGAGCAATACTAACCTCACTTCCTGCATATAAAAAAGAAATCGAGCTTAATTGTTCTTTGAATGGTTCATTTTTAAGCAATTTGGAAAGTAAACCAAGTTGCGATTGTTGTTCATAGGTTTGCGATGAGCTATAAAATAAAATAGCCATCATCAAAAAACCAATAAATAAATACAAGTTCCCGTTTTTTCGATGTTTTTGAATCATCCGATCACCTCAAACTTATCTTAGCATTTTTTACCGTAAAAGGCACCTGCAGTAAAAAAGAGTTGGGATTTTCACCACAACTCTTACGTATTTATTCTATTTTACGTTGTTGCGTCATGAAAGGCTTCTTTAAACGATGAAACTGCCTCATCAAGTTCATGTTCGATAGCCGCTTCTTCTTTCATTTGACGCGGTTCATACACTTTTTTCTCTAGATATTTTCTGACACTGACATACGTTCCAACGACTAGCGTGCCAATCGCTAGTGCACCTAATGCCCCTTCAATTCGACCACGTTCTTTTCCCTGATTATAGATGGATGGGGCGATTTTCTTAACTGCCAAATCATTTGATTTTGCAAATACTTGTTTGATACTTGGAGTCTTTTTAATCTTTTTAACGATTGTTGCATAGTTTCTTTGATCCATTAATTGATTCATTGATTCCACACCTCGTTTTCCTTTTCATCTATTTTATCACGTTTGGGGTGATTGACTCAAATAATAGACAACTAAGCTTCGACTTCTTCGACAATGAATGAGACTGGTTCAATATTAAACAACTCGTTTAACACGCGGTTGACTTGCCCAAACAATTCCTCTTGAGATTCATAAGTGTTTTTCAGTGTTATTTTATTCATTGCATTTTCATAGGTTAAAGAACCGTAAAAATCTTTCAAAGTAATATGATTATCTGCTTTTCTAAAAATAGTGTAGTCCTCATCAAAATCCATGATTAACTCTTGGCGAAACCCTTTTTTTAATGCAACTGCCATAATAAGTGCTTCGACTTCTAAGCCTCCAAGTGGGATATTCGCTTGATCAAAACGAATTGCGTAAGTCGTTGCAGGGACGACAGGACAAGCGTTACAGCCTCCTTGAACGAGTTCAGTTGTACAAGTTATCATTGCTTCCATTTAAAAATCTCCTTTTAGTTCATTTGTGATAATATTAACACCTTTGACAATTATTAGCTAGTGCGTGTAAAATATATAAGTCCTTCAAAAACAGAGGTTATAAGTATGAACGTTTAGTCATAAGAAGTAAATAGATAACAGAAAAATAACTACTCGTCCCCCTTAATCTAGACAAAAAGAAAGAAGGAATTTTATATGAAAATTTTAGTTACTGGCTTTGATCCCTTTGGTGGTGAACCAATTAACCCGGCATTAGAAGCGGTAAAAGCTCTGCCGGATACCATTGTAAGAGCCGAAATTATCAAACTAGAAATCCCAACCGTTTTTGGAAAATCTGCAGACGTTGTCAAAAAAGCCATCTTAAAAGAGCAACCCGATGTCGTACTAAGTATCGGTCAAGCAGGCGGACGTTTTAGTGTTACCCCAGAACGTATCGCCATTAACGTTGACGATGCACGTATCCCGGACAATGAAGGCAATCAACCCATTGATGTTCCTGTCCAAGAAGATGGGGCTGCGGCTTATTTTACACAATTACCGATTAAAGCAATGGTTAAAAACATTCGCGATGCAGGGCTACCTGCCGCACTTTCAAATACTGCTGGTGTTTTCGTATGTAACCACATTATGTACCAAGTGCTATACCTGATTGAAAAAGAGTTTCCAGGTATTAAAGGTGGCTTCATCCACGTTCCTTATATCACAGAACAAGTCGTCGATAAAGCTAACCAGCCCTTTATGAACTTAAAAGATATTACAAAAAGTTTGGAAAAAGCAATCGAAGCCATCGTCTTATTTGACGGAAAAGAAGATTTAAAAACAATTGAAGGAACGACTCACTAATGCAAAATGACCAGAAACTTCCATTATTTGCCTATGGAAGCCTTATGAACAATTTATTTAATTATAATCGCCACTTACAACATGCAACAATCGGTGAACCGGTAAAAGCACGAGTCCATGGCTCCCTCTTTCACCTTACGGAAAAAGGTTATCCTGCACTCGTACCTGGTGAAGGTTGGGTCTATGGTGAGGTCTTTATTTTAAAGGATTTTGATGAAATGCTTGCCCGTTTAGATACGCTTGAGACTTATAACCAAGGCAGCCAACCGAACGAGTACAACCGTGAAGTCTTAATCGTTGAACTTTGGAATCAAGAAACCCAAGAGTATGATCGAGAAACTCAAGCCTACGTCTACCGTTATGCAGTCGAAAACGATCCGAGCTTTCTAGAAGAAAGTTTCCCATTGCCTTCAGGTGATTGGCGTAAATTCTATGAAACCGGTGAAAAAGAATAATATGATAAAGTGTAGAGAATGGTCCGCCATTTTCTACACTTTTTTATTTTCAAAGATTACCCATTTTATTTTTTTGATGGTAAAATAGAACCAGACATTACAGACTATTTAGGAGGTATTCTTATTTGAAACCATTAAAAAAATACATCATTGCAAGTCTCTTTTTTGCTCTGAGTTTTGCTCTTTTTCCGGCCACTGTACAAGCCGAAGATGATTTAACGACTTTGACCAATGGCCAACAAATTGTCGCAGAAGAAAATTTACCAACAACCAGCTTAGTCATCGAAGCACAACACGGGCAAATTTTATGGGAAGAAAATGCTGATTTAACAATCGATCCTGGTTATTTGACCCATTTGATGACGCTCTATCTAACCTATGAAGCTTTACAAAAAGAAGAAATCACGTGGAAATCGACCATTACCGCAACTGAGACCCATCAAACCTTGAGCCAAATTCAGTACGTACCGAACAACAATATTTTTGCTGGAGCCACCTATTCATTGGAAGATTTAATTAAACTCGTGAGCTTGCCGACTTCTACTACAGCAAGTTACCTACTAGCAGAATTAGTTGCCGGAGACATAGACGCTTTCGTGGTAAAAATGAATGATATGGCACAACGAATAGGGATGAAACAAACAACATTTTATAGTCCGAGTAGATTAACACCCGAAAGTTTACAAACATATGATACTTTGACAGCCCTTGTCCCTAAACAAAGCAATCAATCC
>DXBN01000239.1 GCA_019116505.1 Candidatus Enterococcus avicola
CAACAGAAATCCATCAAGTCGCACGTCTGGCTCAAGAACTTTGGCCAGAAAATACCGTTGCATCACTCGAAGCCGAAATGTACGAAAGCCTCAATCAAACGGATACTGCTTTTTTCTTGTATTATACTGACAACCAAGCCGTTGCTTTTGCTCATGCACAATTGCGTCGTGATTATGTCGAATGAACAAATAGTAGTCCTGTTGGTTATTTAGAAGGGATTTATGTGCAATCCTATTTTCGTAAACAAGGCATTGCCGGTCAACTATTAGACACCTGTCAGCTCTGGGCCAAACAAAAAGGTTGTAGCGAATTTGCAAGTGATTGTGAACTCACGAATAACGAGAGTCTAGAATTTCATTTATCTCACGGCTTTATCGAAGCCAATCGGATTATTTGTTTTACTAAAACGATATAAACGTCAAAAGGGAATGCGGCATCAGTCACGTTCCCTTTTAGTTATGCTTTTTTCTCGCACAACAAGTTCAAGAGCATCGACTTGTTTTTGCAATTCTTCTAGGAGCGACAACTGAATCGTTTGAATCTCAATTAAATGTTGCCATTCATTGTTTAATAAATAATCAATCATTCGCCTCAATTATAGCATCATCTCCCTTTAGAGATAGCACTTATAACTTCTATAAAAAAGAAACAATCAATTCCTTTAAATAAATTCTCAACATCAGTTATACTGTCTTTGGAGGGATAGATTTATGAAATTAGCCATTAGAAAAAGAAAAATCGGTAATATTCCTATTTTGGAAGTTGTTGATGAAACAAAAATTTATGAACCGATGCCGTTAATTATTTATTATCATGGCTGGCAGACAGCCAAAGAATTGGTTTTAACTCAAGGTAGAAAATTAGCGAAACAAGGTTTCCGTGTTGTTTTACCAGACGCGGCCAATCACGGCGAACGAAAAACCGAGCTTTCACCAATTCCATCGCTGACTTTTTGGAATAGTATTCAAAGCAACTTATTCGAGTTTTCATTTATCGTTGATTTTTTTGAAAACCTAGGGGTGACGACTGATCAAATTGGTGTCGGCGGTGTTTCAATGGGTGGTATGACGACTGCTGGATTATTAACGCAACATCCAGAAATCACGGCTGCGGCTTGTATTATGGGTTCGCCTGCAATGATTCGTTATCGCGAACGCATTTTATACCACGCAAGTGCAGCCGGTTTCTTCTTACCAAACGATTATGAAAAACTACTTGGCTGGATTGATGCTTATGATTTGGATTCACAAATTGACACGCTAGCAGAACGTCCTTTCTTGATTTGGCATGGTACCGAAGATGAAAAAATTCCTTATGAACATATCAAAGATTTTGTAGAAAAACATCCAAAGGAAAACATTGAGTTTATTTTTGAAGACGAACGACATCTAGTCCGTGGAGCAACGATGGATTTAGTCACAGAGTTCTTCGCAAATAACCTTCCACGTGTAACTGACGTTTAAGGATTACAAAAAAGCATCCATCACAATCGGATTCTAAGAGAATCAATTGTGATGGATGTCTTTTATTTGGTTTTAATTTGTTCAATAAAGATTTCAAAATGTTCTTTTGTGTGGAGCTGACGATTGCATTCATCACTGTTATAGCAAATATAATTGCCTTTTGTTTTATACTGACCGTCTTTATTGACTTTGCCTTTAACGGTAAATAGCGAAACACCACTTGTTCCATGACAAATCGTACAAATCCCTTTTTTGATTTCACTACTAAGGTTGCCTTGCAAGCCTTGGAGTTTGTTGTTTTGATAATATAAAATAAACTTACTTTGCTGTCCCATATCATTCCATGCATAAAAAGAATAATCTTTTAAATCGACTTGTTCCCAATCGGGCATTTGAATTTTCTTAGTTTTAGCAAAAGCTTTTTTGACGCCCGCCTCACTCGGTTGTTTAAAGGGGCGGACAAAAGTACGCAATGTTGCCAAATATTGATCGACTTCTCTTTGACTATCTGTAATTTTTTCAATTGCCATCACAGCGGCCAGTTCTTCTTGCGTTAAATGACTGAGTTCCTCTTTAATCGCATCAAAAGCCAAACTGCGGACGGCCTGAATCGTTGAACGATCGTTGACACTACGATGCGTTTGAGCTAGCACTTGCGTTTGTTCACGTAAAAAATAATAGTTATAAGGTTCTAAAAATGGTTCCATCATTCCACTCCTTTTTCGAAAGTATAACGAAAATCAAAATAGCGGTCAATGATTGATTGCTATCGTAAAATGGACATGATATGCTACTAGGTAACTTTTGCCCAAAATTAAGGAGGAATCATATGACAAATTACTTTCATTTACCTATCGGAGACGGCTATTCTTTAGTCTCAGCAGAACTCTCAATGGCCAAAGAACTTTTCGAACTGGTCGACTCCAACCGTGAGCATTTGCGTACCTTTTTAGATTTCGTCGATTCTTCTGTTAACGAAACGTTACAAGAAAATTATATCAAAATGAAACTGCAAGGTACTGCCAATGGCACCGATAAGCTTTTCTTCATCGCATACGGGGACAAATTAATTGGAACCATCGACTTACATGCGATTCATCCAACAGTCAAAAAGGCTGAGATTGGCTACTGGGTGCATGCTAACTATGCGAGAAAAGGCGTAACCTCTAAAGCCGTGCGTGTCCTTTGCCAATACGCCTTTGAGGTACTCGAATTAAACAAGTTAACCATCATGGCCGATGTGCGTAATATTGGCAGCAATAAGGTTGCTCAAAAATGTGGATTTACTTTCCTTGGTACACGCCCCCAAGATAGTTTTATTTACGGGGAGTATCAAGATATGAACGAATATTATTTATTAAAAAATGATTTTTAATATAAAAGACCACTTTAAGCCAAATTTTGACAGGCTTTTAAGTGGTTTTTCTTACTTATTTATGTAAAATATCCTGATACTCAGGCGTACGATGAATGACTTTTTTTGCATAGGGACAAACGAGTTCTAATTTTTTACCTTCTCGACGGGCACGTTCAACGACTGCTTCAACTAATTGACCTGCATAGCCTTTTCCTTGAAACGCCTCATTAACTCGTGTATGCTCCACAATCCATAATGATTCGCCATCGATTTTCCAAGTAATTTCACCTGCTTCAACACCATCTACGACTAATGCAATACGTGTTGCTTCCTCTTTAAATTCCATCATTCTTCCTCCCTAAGATTAAATGAATTATTACTCATTGACATGACACCTATTATTGTAAAACGAAATGACCGACTTGTCGAATATTACACCGTAACAGTTGACTCTACATATAATGTTAACAGGCGCTGCGTTATTGGTCCTGGGGTGCCATTTCCTATAATTCGATCATCAATCGAAACAATCGGGACAATTTCATAAATACTATTTGTGACAAAACATTCGTCAATATCGCCTAGCTGACTGACTTTTACTGCTTCCTCAATAACAAGTAAATCATTTTCTTTAGCTAGTTTTAATAGATGTTGTTTTGTAATTCCCGGCAAAATTAAATGCCCATCTGGATGGGTATAAATCACATCATCAATCACAAACCAAGCATTTGAGGCGGAGGCTTCCGTAATAACACCGTCTCGTTCAAGTAACGCGTCTTCAAAATCTTTTTTAACCGCTTCATCGAGTGATAGCAGGTTCCCCATTAAACTCAATGATTTAATATCACAGTGTAACCACCGTCTATCGGGAATTACCGTTGCTCTTTGACCATTTTTTTGAATCGCTTCAGGTCGTTCAAAGGGTAATGTATAAGCTAAGTAAATCGGTTCAACGCTGC
>DXBN01000240.1 GCA_019116505.1 Candidatus Enterococcus avicola
CCAAGCTTTGACTAACAAGTCAGAGCCTGCTTTTGTTGAAGAATAAGGACTTGAAGGATTGTAAGGCGTTTCGGCAGTGAATTTTTCCCCTTCGCCTTCTCCATGTCCTGGTAAATCTTCTCTTAAAGGTAAATCGCCATAAACTTCATCAGTCGATACATGGTGGTAACGAACATTGTTTTTACGGCAAGCTTCGATCAATGTGTACGTCCCAATCAGATTGGTTTGTACAAATGGGAATGGGTCGTTTAATGAGTTGTCGTTATGCGATTCAGCAGCATAGTGAACGACCGCATCTGTTTCAGCGACTAAACGATTAACTAATTCAGCATCAGCGATATCTCCTACGACTAATTCCACGCGATCACTTGGTAGACCTTCAAGATTTTTTTCATTGCCTGCATACGTTAACTTATCTAACACAGTTACATGAACTTCTGGATGATTCTTTACAACATAATGAACAAAATTTGAGCCGATAAAACCAGCTCCACCTGTTACGATGATTTTTTTCATAATTGAAACTCTCCTACTTTTTTCTTAAATTTCGCCATAGATAAACGGATTTTCCGCTTCAAATTCTTTTAAGGTTGGATGTTTTTGATCCTTTTCTGACGTAATCGCTTTTTCTGGCGCAATTGGCCAATCAATAGCTAACGCTGGATCGTTAAAAGCAATACCGCCGTCTGCTGCCGCATTGTAGTAATTGTCACACTTGTACATAAAGTTCACGTTCGGTGTCAAAGTGACAAAACCATGGGCAAAACCTTTTGGCACTAAAAGCTGACGGTGATTATGTTCTGATAAAATGTAGCCTTCCCATTGACCATAGGTTGGACTCCCTTTACGAATATCAACAATCACATCTAATACCGCACCTGTTACAACGCGAATTAGTTTTGTTTGCGCAGCTTCGCCTTTTTGAAAATGCAATCCACGCAAGACACCTGCTTCTGTTGATAATGAATGATTATCTTGGACAAAATCAAAGTCTAATCCATGTTCTGCAAATTTAGCTTTGGAATAACTTTCTGTAAAAAAGCCACGATGATCACCGAAAACATCCATTTCGATAATTTTGACATCTTGTAATTTTGTATCAATAACTTTCACGTTTCTTCGCTCCTATTCTGCTGCTAAACGTAGCAAGTATTGGCCGTAGCCATTTTTCTTCAATGGTTGTGCCAATTCTACCAATTGTTCTTTTGTAATATAGCCCATTCGATAAGCAATTTCTTCCAAACAAGCGACTTTTAAATTTTGACGTTTTTCAATTGTTTCAATAAATGTTGACGCTTCTAATAAGGATTCGTGTGTGCCTGTATCTAACCAAGCAAAGCCACGGCCCATTACCTCAACAGAAAGTTTATTTTTTTCAAGGTAGACTTTATTAACGTCTGTTATTTCTAATTCCCCACGTTCTGACGGTTTGATCCCTTTCGCAATTTCAACCACTTCATTGTCGTAAAAATACAAACCTGTCACTGCGTAATTTGACTTCGGTTGTGCTGGTTTTTCTTCAATAGAAAGCGCCCGCATCTCTTCATCAAATTCTACCACGCCGAAACGTTCTGGATCATTTACATGGTAGCCAAAGACTGTTGCCCCTGACTCTTTAGAAGCCGCTCGTTGCAACATTTTTGACAAACCGCCACCATAATAAATATTGTCCCCTAAAACTAAGCAGACACTATCATCACCAATAAATTCTTCACCAATAATAAATGCTTGCGCCAAACCATCTGGGCTTTCTTGCACCGCGTATTCGATATGAATGCCTAAATCATGGCCATCGCCGAATAAGCTTTCAAAACGTGGTGTATCTTCTGGTGTAGAGATAATCAAAATTTCATTAATTCCCGCCAACATTAACGTTGACATTGGGTAATAAATCATTGGTTTGTCGTAAATTGGCATTAATTGTTTTGATGTTGCTTTTGTTAACGGATATAAGCGTGTCCCGCTTCCGCCTGCTAAAATAATTCCTTTCATGAACAATCTCCTTAAATACTTCTATTTTTAGTTTCTATAAAACCAAATATCCTTCCCTATTATCGCATTAAGCATAGGGTTTGTCATGTTTTTTACGTAAATTTTACAAATCTGTAAAAGTTTAGCGTTGTTCCTTTAAACGCTGATGTAAAGCTTTTAATAAATTCACACGCCAATTTAATTTTTGTTGGAAACTTGTTTTGGTAATAATAGGGCTGACATTCGCTCCATGTCTTCGGTAAAGCACTAATGGTTCTTTAATGAGACCCGTTTGCTTCTTCCGTGCAGCTAATAAGCCAATCCACATATCATGCATAGGAACTTCTGGCGGAATGGGTAAAATGACGTTTTTCATCTCTTGACGAAAGGCCATACCTGCCCCAATATAGCCACTTTTTATCGCATTTCGCCAAAATCCTGGTTTGACTTTTCGAAACTTAAAATAAGAGGGATTGGTAACTTGTAAATCCGCATCAACAATTTTCAAGTCACTAATAACCACTTGGATGTCAGGGTGCGTTTCAAAATATTCTGTCACCGTCGTTACTTTATTTGGCAACCAAACATCATCTTGATCTGCTAAAAATATCACTTCGCCTTTCGTATGCGTAAGCGCAAATGCAAAATTAGCAATCACTCCTTGCCCTGGACCTTGTAACAATTGAATTTGGGGATAATTCGCTGCATACGTCCTCAAAATTTCCAACGTATGATCAGTAGAACCATCATCTGAAATAATTAGTTCATCTTCTTCACTGACTTGTAAAAGAATACTATCTAATTGTTCCGCGAGATATTTTTCTCCATTATATGTCGCAATACAAACTGAGATCATAGATTATCCTTTCATTAACTTGAGAAATTCTGCCAATGTTTGCCGCCAAATTTGGCGATTTTTGACAGTTAAAAATTGCTTACTACTGCGTAAAAATAAATGGCGTCGATGATGGGAAAACTTTTCTTGATCATATCGACGATAAAATAACGTTTCTGCTTCAATAATAGAGCGATAACGTTGAGGACTCATTGTACGATAATCTAAAACAGACAATTCTTGTTTTAGGTGGATTGGTAAGACTTCAATCTTTTTATTGGCTTGATTCAATTGATAAAAGAACCAATGATCTAAATAGTCCAAAGGAAATTCTTCCGAAAATCCTTCCAACCAGCGCAGTGTTTCTGCCGTAATGACTGTACCAGAATTGATAGCCATCAACGGTTGGTTGGCTATCCCTGCTGTTGGCTTTGCTCCTTTAAGTCCAACATATTGATCACTATATACTGGCGAAATTTGTTGTCCATTTGCTTCTACAATTGGAACATAGACTGCCACAGTCGGATCTAACGGCATGATGATCAACGTATCAAAATAAGAAGCTGGTACTTCTGTGTCTTGGTCAAGGAGCAACAATAATTCACATTGATTCGTTTGACTAAAAGCAATCGCTTCATTATAAGCGGTCGCTAGGCCTGGATTATCAGGATTATGTCGATAAGTAACATTTTGTTGTAAAAATAATGCATCTTCTTGAGGAAGTGGGCTGTTGTCATAAATAAATAAGTGCAATTCGGGATGATTTACCACTTCTTTTAATAACAAATAATTCGGCGTATCAGCCATTTTCATTTGATATAAGACGATGACTACCGCTAATCTTTGACTCATTAAAAGAACCTCCAGCCCCATTTGTTAAAAAATTTCCCCATTGATTGCATAAAGATTTTAAACAATTTTCGACTTTTATGGGCGCCCTTTTCATACATGTGAACAACCGTTTCAAAAGGCGTATAGAGAATCCGATAGCCTGCTTTGCCAAAGCGTAAACATAAATCGTTGTCTTCAAAGTACATGAAGAAACGTTCATCGAACCCACCAATTTCAACGAATTTTTCACGATCAATCAACATAAAACAGCCTGAGCCCATTTTAATATCCGTTGTTTCTGTATCCGACAAATCGCGACATTCATAAATGCTCAAACGTTTATCAAAAATTTTCTTTACAAATTGAAAGGGAATAAAACGTAACATATAATCGAAAACATCTAATTTTTGACGAACTAAATATTGCGTCGTGCCATCTTCATTTAGCACTTTAGGGC
>DXBN01000241.1 GCA_019116505.1 Candidatus Enterococcus avicola
GCGGTGAGTGATCACCGTACCGGTTCGATTCCGGTCCTCGGCATTTCAAATATGCGCCCATAGCTCAACTGGATAGAGTGTTTGACTACGGATCAAAAGGTTAGGGGTTCGACTCCTCTTGGGCGCGTTAATTAAACGGGAAGTAGCTCAGCTTGGTAGAGCACTTGGTTTGGGACCAAGGGGTCGCAGGTTCGAATCCTGTCTTCCCGATAATTAAAAATTGTTAACAGAATCGATTTGATGAAAATCAATCGATTCTGTTTTTTTGTTTACTTAGAAATATGATACAATACAAGAGGAAAGAAAAAACGAAGGAGGGATCCATTTGGAAGGAAAGATTACAAAGGCATTAAGTGGATTTTATTATGTTGAAAATAGTAGTGGGTTATACCAAACACGTGGCCGTGGTAATTTTCGAAAAAGAAAGATTACTCCTTTAGTTGGTGACAACGTTATTTTTGAAAGTAGTAATCAAACAGATGGTTATTTAATGGAAATCTTGCCACGAAGAAATCAACTCGTTCGACCAGCTGTTGCAAATGTTGATCAAGGCGTTGTTGTAACGAGCTTAGTTGAACCTAATTTTTCATATAATTTACTCGATCGTTTTTTAGTTACCCTCGAATACGAACTAATTGAGCCGATTATTTATTTGACGAAAGTAGATTTATTAGAAAATAAAACATTAATTGAAGAAATCCGAAGGACTTATGAAAAAGCAGGATACCGTGTAATTGTTGCGTCGGAGGATACAGACTCTTTAGAAGCGATTAAGGCGACGTTTAATCACCATTTAACGGTCTTTATGGGGCAATCTGGTGCTGGAAAATCGACTTTATTGAATCGAATTGTACCAGGATTAGCTTTAGAAACGGCGAGTATTTCTGAGTCTTTAGGACGGGGAAAGCATACGACGCGCCACGTAGAGTTAATTGAGATTGCTGGCGGGTTAGTAGCAGATACCCCTGGATTTAGCTCAATTGACTTTATCACAATCGAAGCAAAAGAATTACCGAAGCAATTCCCTGAATTTTTAGAGGTCGCCCATGATTGCCGTTTTCGTGAATGTAGTCACGTCAATGAGCCAAATTGTGCGGTTAAAGCAGGGGTTGAAAAAGGACAAATCGCTTTAACTCGTTATGAAAATTATTTACAGTTTTTAGGAGAAATTGAAAACCGAAAACCAATTTACCGTAAGAAAAAATAGGAGATGACGTAAGAGATGAAAATAGCCCCATCAATTTTAAGCGCGGATTTTGCAAATTTACAAAGAGATGTAGCCTTAGTTGAAAAACATGGTGCGGATTACATTCATATTGACGTAATGGATGGCCAATTTGTCCCCAATATAACTTTTGGCTCCAACGTGGTGAAAGCATTACGCCCTCATACAAAGTTACCATTAGATGTTCATTTAATGGTCTCTAATCCAGAACGTTTGATTAATGGCTTTGCAGAAGCTGGCGCGGATATTATTGGAGTACACGTTGAAACAGATCCTCATATCCATCGAACCATTCAAGCGATTAAAGAAAAAAATGTTAAGGCAGAAGTTGTACTGAATCCTGGAACACCAATCAGTGCCATTCAGCATGTTTTAAGCATGGTCGATCAAGTGTTAGTGATGACGGTGAATCCAGGATTTGGTGGACAAATATTCATTAACGAAATGTTAGATAAGATTAAAGAACTTGCTGCAATTAAGGAAGAACGAGGCTATCAATTTGATATTCAAGTTGATGGAGGGATTGGACCTGATACAGCGAAACTATGTAAAGATGCCGGCGCAAACGTTTTTGTTGCAGGTAGTTATATTTATGATTCAGAAGATCCAGGTCAACAGATTGGCTATTTAAGAAAGGCGCTTAGCGAATGAATGTTTTACTAGTAGCAGGCGGTAAACCGGAGACATGGCCAATTATCGATAAAGACTACGATGCCTATATTGGGATTGATCGTGGCAGTTTGTTTTTACTCGAAAAAGGGTACCCGCTTGATTTAGCGGTGGGAGATTTCGATTCACTGACCGTAACAGAAAAAAGCCAAGTCTTTAAACAGGCTAAATCAATTGTCACTGCTCCTGCTGAAAAGGATGAGACAGATAGTCAAATGGGACTCTCGGAAGCTTTGAAACACTATCCAACGGCTCAAATTGATATGATTGGGATGACAGGTGGTCGACTGGATCACTTTTTAGCCAATTTATGGATGGTCTTTGAGCCTCGTTTTCAAGTCCATATTAGCCAACTTAGAATCCATGACAATCAAAATACGATTGAATTTCTGCTCCCAGGTACCTATGTCATTCAAAAAGCACCACAAATGAACTATCTAGCCTATGCTTGCTTAACGCCAGTTAGTAATTTAACACTAACTCGTAGTAAATATACGTTACAAAAAGCTAATTTTGCTTATCCCACATCATTAGCAAGCAATGAATTTCTAGAAGAAACAGCTGACATAACGTTTGAACACGGGATTGTTGCTGTTATTCAATCAAAAGATGAATGATTAGACGAGACGAGTCTTTTTTTGAAAAAAAGTATTCAAAAAAAGCTTAAGAGTCTCGTCTTTTCTTTTGTTTCAAAGGAATTAGTGGTACAATTTAAGCTATCAGTCAAGAGATCCGAGGTGCCTTAGGTGAAAAAATTTAATCCAAATAAAAACATTATTATCATGCTCCTTCTTGTTATTATTGCTGTAACGACGCTTAGCGTGACCGTTGCTAGAAGAGCTGTATCAGATAAACCAATCTTTCCCCAAGCAGTTATGAATGATACCATTTCTTTTATTGATCGCACCCTATCTGCTCCGATTCGTTGGATTGAAAAAGGGGCAAGTGCTGTTGAAAACTTATTTGTAACCTATGAAGAAAATGAAAAGTTAAAATTAAAACTTGATACCTATGATGAAATGGTACAAGAAAATAAAAATAAAACACGTGAAATTGCAACACTAAAAGATGAACTTGAATTACAGTCCACACTGACTAATTTTGATAAGATTACAAGTAACGTGATTACCCGCTCTCCCGATACATGGCAAGAAATAATTGTTGTTGATCGTGGCAGTCAAGACGGAGTAGAAGAAAATATGGCTGTTTTAGCCAATCATGGCTTGATAGGCCGCGTTATTGAAGTTAATAATTTTTCTTCAAAAGTCGAATTATTGACGTCGAGTAATCAAAATAGTAATCAATTCCCGGTTCGTATTTCTGGAAAAAAAGGTGAAACTTTTGGTATCTTAAAAGGCTATGACCAAGAGAAAAACGTCTTAATCGTAGAACAATTAACTGGGGAAGCGACGATTGAAGAAGGTTCTGTAGTCCAAACATCGGGGCTAGGAGGAAGTTCACCGGCGGACTTACCAATTGGAATAGCTCTGAAAGAAAGTAAGGACCGTTTTGGTTTGACGCGACAAATTTATGTTAAACCGTATGCCCAAATGACTGATTTATCGGTTGTCACGATCATAAAACGTGGGGTAGGTGACGAATAGTTGAACCAGACATATACAAAATATTTCGCTCCAATTCTATTCTTTTTTTTGATGCTCCTTGATGCACAGTGGACTCACCGCTTACTAAATGAGGGAGTCGATCCTGTTATTTGGCGCGTCCATTTAATGTTAATATTTATGATGTTTGCCACACGTTATTTACCTAAAAAATATATGATCATTGTTTCGTTATGTCTTGGTATTGTCTTTGATTTGTATTACTTAGGCCTAATTGGCATTTATGCGGTCATTTTGCCACTAATCATTTGGATGATGTATCTTGTTCATAAATTTTTATTTGAAAACATTTTTAATTTATTTTTTGGGCTGATTATTTTTATCACTTCTTTTGAAATTTTAAACGTGGGCTTACAGCTAATGTTTAATTTAATTACGGTGAATCCTTTATATTTTGTTACAAAGGTCTTAGGACCAACCTTATTATTAAATATGGTCTTGTTTTGTGTGAGTTTTTTTCCGGCAAAAAAATTATTTTGGAACTAAAAAAAGTGACCTTCTATTGCGAATTATAGAAATAGAAGGTCTTTTTTCTATGAAAACACTTTAAATTGAAATGTATTTGTAACACTTGTTTTATGTAATTGTCATATCGCTATGTTACAATCTGATTGTTGCCACAATAGTTATGAAAAAATTAAACTATCTAAAGAATTTATAAATAAAAAGAACCGAGTCGGAGGAATTGAACTTGAAAAAACGAATTTTATCGTCAATCTTAGCATGTTCATTATTATTTACCGCGGTGGGTACACCTGGAATTGCATTTGCAGATGATTTTGATACTCAAATTGAACAAAAAAATAAAGAAATTAATGAATTAAAAAGCCAACAAGCAACCTTGCAATCACAAATCAGTGAATTAGAAGGCGAAGTGGCATCAATTAATGCAGAAGCAGAAGCATTATTTGCTAAATTACAAACATTAAACGAAGAAACAGAAGTTTTAAAACAAGAAATTGCTGATTTAGAAGTACGTATTGAACGTCGTGAAGAAGCAATCCGTAAACAAGCACGTGACGTACAAGTTAATGGGAATCAAACAAACTT
>DXBN01000031.1 GCA_019116505.1 Candidatus Enterococcus avicola
AATGATAATGGTGCGAAACCAGTTGAAACAGGAATTCCGATAAAGCCAGGCAATGTCCATGGCATGGTGTACATAATTGAATTCATACCTAAAACTTCAACGAAGAACTTGAACATGCAGACGTTCACGATTGGTGTCAAAATGAATGGTACAAGGAACATTGGGTTCATGATAATTGGAGTACCAAACAAGATCGGTTCGTTAACTGAGAAAGTTCCTGGAATAAAGGAAGCTGACCCAACAGCTTTTAACTGTTTAGACTTAGCGAAGATCATAAAGATGTAAGCTAAGACCAAAGTTGAACCTGTCCCACCAAAGTTCATAACGTAATCCATGGTGTTCATGGCTAAAACGTGGGAAGCTTGGTGACCATTCTGGTACATTTGTAAGTTGGCAGCAGTGTTGGCAATCATAATTGGTACAACGGCTGGTTGCACGATCGAAGGCCCTTGAACCCCACAGAACCAGAAGAAAGCCATGGCACCGGCGATAATTGATAAACCAAGATAAGATTCACTCGCACTAAAGAGTGGTGAAAGCAATTTAATGATAAATGCTGGTAAGTTAGTACCAGTAAATTGTCTGAAGGCTAAGTCAACGGCCCAGAAAATTGTGACGGTTGAAGCCATTGGAATCACATCTTTAAAAGTTTGGGCGATGTTTTGTGGGACCTGTGGCGGTAACTTGATCGTCACATTGTTTTTGATGCAGACATAGTAGATATTCGGAGTGATCAAGCCGACGATATAAGCGGCAATCAAACCTTGAGTACCCATATAGGTGAAATCAACGCCAGCTTTCAGTGGAACGATGGCCAGAATGATGAAGGAAATTTCTGCGGCCATGATAACTGAGATCGGGTTGATCTGGTTAGTCTTTGGCAAATTCAAATTTTTTGAATCTGTCAGGTTTTTAGCAGTTGTTCCCGTAACGAACAAGGCTAAGAGACCCATAGAATAATTATAGGCTGTCAGTAAATTATTGGTGACACTGTCAGACCAATAAAAGCCCCAGGCATTTGGAACATAGGCAATCATTAAGAAGATACTTGAGAACAAAATGATTGGCATGGCAGCGATAAATCCATCACGAATCGCTGCGATATATTGATTAGAAGCAATCTTTTCGAATAATGGCTTAAACTTTTCCATTTTCTTAGCAATACCAGCACTCATAATATAAAACCCTCCTTGAAAATAAATAGAGCAAGACAAGTCGGAAAGGGCTTGAATGGCTCGATTAAAAAATAAAACAAAATCTATTTAAAACAAAATACGTTTTCATCTAACAACCTTATTATATTTTTTATTTAGTAAAAGTCAACTGCTTTTTTACTTTATTTTACTATAAAAAGTCTATGTTAGTGCGATTTTTAAAATTTAAAGATGATAATATTCTATTTATTTTAATAAAATATTTTGAAAAAATATAGTTCCGTATTAGACTAAAAAGTATGATTTAAGAAAGAAGAATGTTTTTAAAATTAAAAGGCTAGTTTAGAATATAGAGAAAGGATACCAGTAGAGGTGAAAAAGCTGAATGAAACAATTATTTTTAACAAATGACAAGCCAGTCCTAGGTCGACCGCAAATCGTTTATATGAGTAAAGTTAACGTTGAAGATCAGGGCTACCCACGTACGATGCATGCACACCGTGATTTGACCGAAGTAATTTTAATGACTGGTGGACAAGGTGATGTTTTTATTGGTGAGCAATATTTTGCTGCTAAAAAAGGTGATTTATTAGTTTATAATAGTGGGGTTTTACACGATGAACTATTTAAAAATGACCCAGTTTCTTTGTACTGTATTGGTATTAAAGGATTAGGTGAAAATAAATTACGTAAGAATGCCTTAATTCCAGATGATGAAGTACCAGTGATTCCTACTAGAGAATTGTATGAACCATTGAAACAACTATTTGCTAGTTGTTATCGTCTGTTGGAATTGCAATGTAATGGCAGCGAAGAAGCACTTCAAGGTATTTTCTCTTCGATATTAATATTGATCAGAAAGAATTTACTAAATTATAAACAGATAGTAGAACAAACGGAAAAAATTGCCTTAGTTCAAGAAATCAAACATTATATTGACGAGCATTTTTTTGAAGATTTTAAAGTTAAGGATCTACAAGAGCATAATTGGCCAATTAGTGAATTCTATTTTGCACATAAGTTTAAAGAGTTATATTCTTATACACCAATTGAATATATTCGGCGTCGGCGAATTGGCGAGGCACAGACATTACTGATCAATACAAATCAGAATATAACAGAAATTGCAATTGCGGTTGGTTTTAATAGTTCAGCTTACTTTTGCACAACTTTTAAGAAAATGGTTAATCTTTCTCCTAAGCAGTACCGAAAACAATATACAGAAAGAAAACAAGATAGTTAAACTTTTGAAAAATGTTTTTGACAACTTCTAATTTTTTGTCCTAAAAAAAGGCAAGATATAGCAAAACCTTGTGAATAACAAATCTTATAATAATGGTGTAAGGAAAGGAATTTGTAAAATTAAGGTCTTTTTTTAAAAATTCATGTGAAAATATTACTATGCTTTTTTAATTAAAGATAATGTGTACTATAATTTTACATTATTGCTGTAATAGTTAAGGAAGGGAAAAATCAGGGAGGTTATTAGGATGAAACAACAAACAATTAGAATTGGTTTGATTGGATGCGGTGCAATTGGAAAGGAACATTTGAAGCGTTTGACTAATGTTGTGCCACAAACCAAAGTAGTGGGCGTTTATGATTATTTTAAAGAAGTAGCGGATGAAATGGCTAGTCAATATGAAGCTGAAAGTTTTGCTAGTGGAGAAGAACTGATCCAAAGTGATAATGTGGATGCTGTTTTAGTAACATCAACTGATGATACTCATGCTGGTTATGTAATGGAATGCTTGAAAAATGATAAATATGTTTTCTGTGAAAAACCGTTAGCTTTAACTGCGGCTGAATGTGCAGAGATGGTTAAAAAAGAAGTAGAATTAGGACACCGTTTGATTCAGGTTGGGTTTAACCGCCGCTTTGATAGTGGTTATCGTGAAATGAAACAAGCTTTAATCGATGGTGAAGTAGGTGAGCCGTTAATGATTCATAGTGCACATCGTAATATTTCACAGGCACCAGGATTTCAGACAGATTATGCAATCACCCGGGTGGCAATTCATGAAATTGATATTACCCGTTGGTTATTAGATCAAGAATATGATGAAGTACAAGTTTTAAAAGTTAAACAAAGTAAGCGGACCACTGGTGACTGGTTAAATCCACAACTTGTAATGTTTAAAACATGTGAGGGACAGATAATCGATGTCGAAGTACAAACTGATGGGGCATACGCTTATGATGTTCAATGTCAAGTAGTTGGAGAAGATGGAACTTTGAATTTACCGGATCCAGCAACTGTAGTAAAACGGACAAAGCAAAGTAAACACTACCAGCTAGGAAATGATTGGGCAACTCGCTTTATTGATTCTTATGATACTGAGTTTACTGAATGGGCTGATTCTATTTCTGCTGGTCGACTAGTTGGACCAAGTGCTTGGGATGGTTATGCTGCTTGTGTAACAACAGATGCACTGATTAAATCACGGAAAACAGGTATTCCTGAAAAAGTGAAGTTAATGGAAAAGCCAGATTTATATTAATTAAAGTAGATTAATAGGTGAAATGCGTGAGTTCGTTTTGCCTATTTTTATTAAAAATATTTGTGAATTATTTAACTAAATTAGGAGTGGTTAGAATGGGAATATTAGTTGGGTTGATTCCTGCATTAGGCTGGGGAATTCAGTCAATTGTAATGCAAAAAATTGGTGGTAAGTACACTAATAAAACATTGGGTATGACATTTACAACCGTATTGTTTGGAGTAACAGCATTCTTTATTAATCGTCCTACAATGTCGAAAGGTTTACTGTGGGGAGCGTTATTAAGTGGACTGTGTTGGAGTGTTGGCCAGATCTTGCAGGTGAAATCTTTTGATTTGATTGGTGTTTCTAAAGCAATTCCAATTAGTACTGGTGAACAATTAGTAGTAACAACGTTATTGGGTGCAATTTTATTAAAGGAATGGACACATGGCTGGCAGTATTGGATCGGAATTCCAGCCTTAGTTTTGATTATTTTTGGAGTTACTCTAACTACGATTCAAGATCATGCTAGTAGTGGAGATCAGGGATCTAATGTTAAATTAGGAATGATCGTTCTGGCAATTTCAACTTTGGGAATGGCAGGTTATGCGGTTTTTCCTCAGGTCTTTAAATTAGATGGTTGGGATGTTTTATTGCCGCAATCAATTGCCATGATGGTTGGAGTAATGATTTTATCATCTTTCCAAAAAGGTAATGAGATGTTTGGTAAAAAGACATGGCAAAATATGCTGACAGGAATTTGTTTTGGTATTGCCAATATCGGCTTACTGTTTAGTAATCAATTGAACGGTGTGGCTGTTGGTTTTACACTATCTCAGCTAAACGTTGTGGTTGCTACTTTAGGTGGAATTTGGATTTTACATGAGCTTAAATCACACCGAGAAATGAAATATACTTTATGGGGATTAGCATTAGTTGTTGTAGGAGCTATTTTAATTGGTGTCACTAAGGCCTAAGGGAAATAAAGCCTGAATTCCCGAAACTATCAAGATCAATTACCTATATAGGTCCAAAAAATGCTGAAACATTAGCACTTTTTGGGCCTTTTAGGTGTGTTCGGCTTGGATGAAATATTTTGGTGATGTAAGCCTGTTGTGAGCTGTAGTGGCTAACATCAAAAGATCATATAATAAACGATATTTCGACACTATGGCGTTTTTTGGTACAAGAAAATAACGATTGGAAACAAAGTCAATTTAATCGGTAAAATCTTTGTAATGATTTTTAAAAGATTTCAGTAAATAGATATTAAATTATATATATTAAAAAGTAAACTTGTCACAATGTATCTCAATGAGAACGATTATCAGTTAGAGGAAATAATAAATATTCTTTAAGATTGAAAAGTCTTATTTATTTTCAAGCCTTAAAACACTGATTTAAAAGGGACTTATCTAGGAAGATTTAAATTAGAATCTACATAATCTACCTTTTTAATATTGTTATTAATTTCACTAATTGTTGACTTTAAAAAATGATAGCCATATAATGTGAACGTTAACAAAAAAGAAAGTTATGGGCTAATAAAATGGTAACAATAAAAACTATTGCAAAGATGGCGGGAGTTTCACACACAACGGTTTCAAGAGCATTAAATGAAGATCCTGCTGTTAAAGAAGATACTAAGAAAAAAATTCAAAAGATTGCAACGGATTTGGGTTATTCCCCAAATTTAAGAGCAAAGGGTCTGGTAACGAATAAAAACTATACTATCGGCTTATTCTTTTCAAGTATTTCTAGTGGGACCTCGTATAGTTTTCTAACAGAAATTATTAAGCGCTTATATGATAGTTTGGCACAAGAATATTCGCTGTCTATTAATGGTATCGATCAACTTACAAACTATGATAGTACGGTAAAAGGGCGTTTGGATGGAGTAATTGTAGTTAGTCAGTCCGTTAAGGATGACGAGTTTATTAATTATGTTAAACAAAACAATATTCCGTTACTAGTCATGAATCGATTGATTAGTAGGGATGATGTCGCTAATGTTGCATTTGATGAATATACAGGTGTGTTGCAAGCAACCGAGTACTCAATTAGAATGGGGCATTCTAAATTCGGGATGATTGAAGGAATTGAAGATTTTGAATCCTCATCTCTGCGGAAGAAAGCTTTTATTGAGACTATTAGACATGAGCAACTGCAAATAATTCCAGAGGCGGTTATTCAAGGAGATTACCAGGTTGCAAGTGGCTATCGTGCAATGAAAAAAATTTTACTGCTGCCAGAAGTTCCAGATTTGGTTTTTTGTGGTAACGACGATATGGCAATTGGGGCTATGAAAGCTTGTTATGAATTAGGTGTTCGAGTTCCAACTGATATTTCTTTATTAGGATTCGACGATTCGGTTTATGCAAAGTATACGAATCCCGGTTTAACAACTGTTAGAAAGCCAGTTAATAAGCTCAGCGAAGCGGGATTGCAGATGTTTGATCAAGTTTTAAATAATCCTAACTATAGTGTCAGTAAAGAAATTGTTCAACCTGAACTCATTATTCGGGGTTCTGTTAAAAATATGCACTAGCGCATATTTTTTTGATACAAAATGTTAACGTGTGCAAAAAAGGAGAAAAAGCTTATGGTAGAAGTAAAAATTCAGCAATTAAATCCAAGTTTTAGAACCAAGGAAAAATTACCGACAAAAGTTATCCAGTTTGGTGAAGGAAATTTTCTAAGGGCTTTCGTTGACTGGCAGATTCAGCAAATGAATAAGCAGGGGATATTTAATGGTGGAGTTAAAATTGTTCAACCGCTTGCCAATGGCATGACTCCAATTTTGGATGAACAAGATGATTTATATACGGTTTTACTTGAGGGTAAGTTGAACGGTGAAAAGGTTCAAAAGCATGAAGTGATTGAAGACATTAACGGAACGATTCGCCCATATGAAGATTATCAGAGTTACTTGGATTTAGCTAAGGATGACAATATTCAATTTATCTTTTCAAATACGACTGAAGCTGGAATTAGTTACAATCCTGCTGATCAGTTAGAAGATAAACCTCAAAACTCATATCCTGGTAAGTTGACCGCTCTTCTTTATGAAAGATTTAAGTTAGGTAAAAAAGGCTTTCAAATCATTCCTTGCGAATTAATCAATCACAATGGTAATGAATTAAAGAAAATTGTTTTACGTTATGCTGCAGATTGGAAGCTCGGAACGGACTTTGAAAAGTGGATTGATGAAGAAAATAATTTTTACGCCACATTAGTTGACCGAATTGTACCCGGATATCCAAGAGAGCGAGCAGCTGAGTTTGAAGAAGAATGGGGTTACAAGGACAAACTGATGGTTAAAGCAGAACCGTTCTTAATTTTTGTAATTGAAGGCGATAAAAAGCTTGAAAATCTTTTGCCTTTAAAACAAGCAGGAATCAATGCTGTGGTCACTGAAGATATGCAGCCATATCGAAACCGTAAAGTTTCTCTTTTAAACGGACCGCATACGACAATGTCACCGATTGCTCGTTTGGCAGGAATTGAGACTGTAGGAGAGGTGATGAAGGATCGAGATTTCTACAAGTTTGTCAACGACGAAATGTATGAGGAGATTATTCCGACTGTTACCTTACCACAGGATGAATTAGCCACTTATGCTGAAGGTGTTAAAGAACGTTTTGAGAATCCGTTTGTTAAACATGAACTTTCATCAATTGCTTTGAATAGCATTTCTAAGTTTAAAGCTCGTTTGTTACCGACATTTAAGCGCTATTATGATGAAAAAGGACAGTTTGCACAAAGAATTACGTTGGCCTTGGCGGCATATTTGAAAATTTACGCTGGTGAAGCTGAATTTGAACCAAGTGACACTGCTGACGTAATGGAAGCTTTTACAGTAATTAAAGAAAAACCCGATTACTTGCATCTAGCTCTGAGTAATGAAATTTTTTGGGGTGAGGATTTGACTAAAATGACTGGTTTGGAAGATTTAGTTAAGCATGATTTAAAAGTTATCAATGAACTTGGGGCACGGCAGGCAGTTCAAAATATTAACTCACAAGGAGAGGTATGATGAATAATTTTGTTATCTTAAGTTCACAGGATTCCGTTGCTGTGGCCTTACAAGATATTCCTGCGGAAACAGTTTTAAAGACACCTAAGGGTGAAGTTACAGTTCAAGCAGAAATTAAACGTGGGCATAAAGTTGCACTACAAGATATTAATGAAGGCGAAAATGTTATTAAGTATGGTTTTCCTATTGGGCATGCCTTGTCAAACATTGCTAAAGGACAATGGGTCCATACGCATAATCTAAAAACTAACTTGAATGATGAATTGACTTATGAGTATAAACCGCAAGAATACGATAACCCATATACTGGACAAAAAGATCAGCGGACTTTTATGGGTTATAAGCGAGCGAATGGCAAAGTTGGAATTAGAAATGACTTATATATTATTCCGACAGTCGGCTGTATTAACCCGTTATTAGATATTGCGGTTCAACAGTTTAAGGTGCTCCATCCGGATAACGGATCTTTTGATAATGTTATTTTGTTAAAACATCCATATGGTTGTTCGCAGCTAGGGGATGATTTTGAACAAACACGTAAGATTCTTGTAGATGCGACATTACAACCGAATGCAGGAGGAGTTTTACTTTTTGGATTGGGTTGTGAAAACAACCAAATGTCTGGAATGAAAGAGGAACTTGAGAAGAAAAATTATGATCCTGAACGTGTTCGATTCCTAGTTTCTCAAGAAGTGGATGATGAATTAGAAGTTGCTTTAAATTTAATGGAAGAACTAAACGGAAAATTCAAGTCTAAGTTAGCCACTCTCACATATCATTTATCACATTAGTAGCTTAGTACAGCTCGGTGGGGAGGGAGAAAGGCTTGAGCCGGGAGGCGAAGGCCTTTCTCCCTCCCCACCG
>DXBN01000242.1 GCA_019116505.1 Candidatus Enterococcus avicola
AAAGCATACGGCTATTTTTTCAGTTATTCAACAGTCACGGATTTTGCTAAATTCCGTGGTTTATCAACGTCGTATCCGCGCTCAAAGCTAGCATAGTATGCGAGCAATTGGAGCGGGAGAATTGCGATGAGGCTCATTAAATAATCGGGTGCATCCGGTAAGATGAATCGATCAGTCGTTTGAGCGAGTGACTTCTTAGTCAAGACAATTGTTTTGGCACCACGGCTGCGGACTTCTTCTAAGTTTCCGCGGGTATGCGAGGCAGTGGCATCATCGGTGATTAAGCCAATAACTGGTGTTCCTGTTTCAATTAAAGCAATCGTGCCATGCTTTAATTCACCAGCGGCAAAGCCTTCTGCTTGGATATAAGAGATTTCTTTTAATTTTAAAGCAGCTTCTAAAGCAACGGCGTAATCAATTCCACGACCGATGAAAAAAGCATTGCGTGTCGTCGGTAAGAAATCATTGACGATTTGATGTATGATTTCTTTTTCTTCGACAATTTGAGTCATTTGTTCTTCAACTAGACTGAGGGCTTGCGAGAGATTTTTAGGAAGTTGTTCGACGAGTCCTTTTTGTCGCGCAACAGCATCGGCCAAAATCGTTAATAATGTAATTTGGGCAGTGTAAGCTTTAGTAGAAGCAACTGCAATTTCCGGTCCAGCCTCTAACAGTAGCGCATCATTCGCTTCGCGTGCCAAGGTCGATCCTGGGACATTGGTAATTGTCAAAGAGGGCAAGTTTTGTTGATTGATTTTCACTAAAACTTGGCGACTATCGGCGGTTTCGCCACTTTGACTCAAGAAAATAAAGAACGGTTTAGCAGTCAGTAAAGGCATATGGTAGCCAAACTCACTAGCAACATGAACTTCTACCGGAATATTTGTCCATCTTTCAAGCGTTGTTTTGGCAGCGAGCCCCGCATGATAGCTCGTGCCACAAGCCACAATATATAAACGATCGCTTGCTGCAATTTTTTGAATTAACGTATCAGAAATTAAACTTTCACCTGATGGCGCCAAGTATTTTTGTTGCAGGCGACGCATAACAAGCGGTTGTTCTTCAATTTCTTTTAACATGTAAAAGGGATAAGTCCCTTTATCAATGCTGTCGTTATCAATTTGGGCACGAAACGGCGCACGTTGAATGGTCTTTCCATCAAGCGTTTCGATTTGAATAGAATCAGTGGTTAAAGTTACGAATTCACCGTCTTGTAATTCAATCAATTCGTTCGTCTGATGAATCATTGCTAAAGCATCACTACCAACTAAATGAAAGTTTGTACCACAACCAATTAGCAAGGGGCTTTTATGTTTCGCCGCATAAAAGTGTGTAGGGTCAGTAGGATCAATTAAAGCAAAGGCATAGGATCCTTTAATTTCTGTTAAAACTTTTTTGAAAGCAGCCTTGACATCCAATCCTTCTGTCTCGATAAAGTGCTCAATAACATTGACGATGACCTCGGTATCAGTTTCCCCAATTAATTTCGTCTCTTTGAGGTAGGTAGCTTTTAATTCTTGATAATTCTCAATCACGCCATTATGAACAAGCACCACTTTTCCGTGTTCAGAACGGTGAGGGTGCGCATTGGCTTCGCTAGGGATTCCATGAGTCGCCCAACGCGTATGCCCAATCCCAACAGTGCCATTCATTGTAGGCGTTATTTTTTGTGTTAACGTCTTAATCGGACCTTGGGCTTTGACTAAGCTCCTTTCTTCTTGATTGGCGAGATAGATTCCAGCTGAATCGTATCCACGGTATTCTAACCGTTCTAAGCCTTTCAAAAGTACTTCGCAAACATTCTCATTTGCAATCATTCCGACAATTCCACACATAATTTGTCTTCCTACTTTCTTATTCAATTTTTTAAGTTTAAGTAGGTTTCTATCTGCTGATAAACGCTTTGTGTCCCTTTTGCAAGGGGGCTTTGTCTTTTATCTATAGAGTGCAGTCCCTGAAGCCACCCGCCGAATATTTCGATAAGCTTCTTCCTCGTCCTCTGTTTTTACAGAGCTGGCGCTATTCCTTTTTTGTACTGATTTTTTCCTTTCGTCATTTTAGTAGAAACCTGAAAAAAAGCATAACTTTTCAAACAAAATTTGTCAATTATTTTTTTGTAAAAAAAATTTAAATTAACGATTGTTGTTTATAGAAGAGAGGGTGTGACTTAAGTCACACCCCCTCTAAGTTTATCTAATTTAATCTCCCATCATTTGACGGTGTTGACCACGCATTTGTCTCATGGGCATGTTTGTGTTGTTTCCATGACAAGAGGTGCGTCCATCATTCATCCATTGACGCATATCATCGGCTTCTTCTTGTGTTAAGTCACCTTGCTGGACGTATTCATTTAAACGCTCATCGTGTCTTTGTTCCCATCTTGTATGATTGTCATAAGTTGCCGTCGTATCGGATGCAGCAAAAACGGAAGCTGACGTAAAACCAGCGGCTAAGACAATAACAGTTGCTAGTGCGATTTTAAATTTTTCGTTCATAATAAAACACTCCTTATTTTTTATAAAGAAGTTTCCTTCTTTGATTATCTTTATTATAGATAAGAAGTGTGGCAAAGATGTGTCAAAAATTTTCTAATGTTGTGACATCGAGTCGCTCGAGTTTTGAAAAATCAAAAATAAAACGAGCACCGGCTGTCGGAGTGTTTTTGACAGTTACTAAAATAGCGTGTCGTTGGGCAATTTGACGAGCAATGGCTAGTCCAAGACCAGTACCAGTCTTATTTTTTTCGCCATAGGTTTTATGGAAGCGATCAAAAATATAAGGTAAGTCTTCCTCTTTTATGCCAGGTCCTTGATCGGTAATTGTTAGTTTATTTGCGGATAATTTGACTGTGATGGCGCTGCGGGTTGGTGAAAATTTAATCGCATTATCTAAAACAATTAAGAACATTTGTCTCAAGCGACCATAGTCTCCTAAGAAAAGTAGGGGAGTATTATCGATGTTGACTTTGAAAGTAAGTTGTTTTTCTTTGGCCAATTGTCGGCCACTTCTTAGCGTGTCATTTAAAATATCTTGTAATGAAATCGGAACTTTTTCAATTTTGAAATCAAGGTTTTGTAAACGCGAGAGTTCAAGTAAATCATCAACCAAACGCTCTAAAAACAGTGATTCTAGGAACATTTGATGATGGTATTCTTTGATTTTTTTTGGGTCAGTGATTACGCCATCGTTTAGCGCTTCTAAAGAACCACGTAAGACTGTTACTGGTGTCCGTAATTCGTGAGAAATATTTGCAACATAATCTTGTCGCATTTGTTCGAGTTTCTGGCTTTCCTGACTAGCAAACTCAAGTCTATTCGCTAGTGTATCAAGCGTGTTGGCAAGTTCACCAATCTCATCTTTTTGTTTAATCTGTGTTTGTGCCGTGTAATCACCTTGAATGAGTTTTAAAGCAGTCGTCTTCATTTGTGCTAACGGTTTTGTAAATGAATAGGACAAAAAGAAGGCGAAAAGTAAGGCGATTAACAGTGCGATGAGTAGGCTAATGAAAAAAATATTAAAACCTTGTTGAACGGCATCATTGAAACCACTAATGGGAGCTTGTAATAAGATGCTCGCCCAAATGTTTTGTTGGTCATCGGTGATAGGCATCCCAATAGTTAAGGTTTGCTGATCAAGCGTGTGATCAAAGCCTTCTTGTGAAATCGTCTCACCTTTAAAAACCAAGGGTAAAACTTCTGAAGCTAGTTCAGGTAGAGGAGAAGGACTGGGTATCATCGAATTGTCATTCATGTGATTCATCGCTCCTCGACGGTTACCGGTAGCGAGAATCTGTTCGTCGGAATTAACTAACCAAACGTGGTTACCACCGACTTCTTCAATGAAGCGTAAATAGGCATTACTATTATTCATCATTTGTTGATGATGGGATTGATCTTCTTGTTCGGAAAAAGTTGCAGCTAATGCTTGAGCTTCTCGCATTCGTTCTTCACGTTGAACATCAATCGTATAATTTTTAAAAAGAAAGAAAAAAACAGAACCAATGACTAAAGCAAATAAGAGCAGTGAACTGACGAAATAACTTGCGAGTTTGAGAGAAATACGATTAATTTTCATCGTCAAGGACCTCGAACTTGTAACCAACGCCCCAAATCGTTTTAATTTCCCATGTTGGATGAGGAACTTGATTCAACTTACTACGCAAGCGTTTGATATGACTATCGACGGTCCGTGTATCACCAAAATAATCGAATCCCCATAATAAGTTGAGGAGCTCATCGCGTGAGTAAGCTTTCTGTCGATTGCTAGCTAATGTCCAAAGTAAATCGATTTCTTTTTTGGTTAATAAAATCGGCTCGTTCGCAATGGCGACCGTGTAATTTTCTAAATTAATCGTTAAATCATTAAAGGTTAATTGCTGTTGATTCATTGGATCTTGTTGGACACGACGCATAACGGCTTTGATACGTGCCATGACTTCTCCGGGGGAAAAAGGTTTGACAATATAATCATCGGCGCCAATTTCGAGACCCATAATTCGTTCAAAATCTTCTCCGCGTGCGGTAATCATTAGAATTGGGACGTTTGATGTTTGACGTATTTCACGGCAGACGGCAAAACCATCTTTTTTTGGCATCATGACGTCGAGTAAAATGATATCGGGCTGTGCTGTTTGAAAAAGTTCGAGCGCCGCTTCACCATCATAAGCGATTAACACGTCATAGTGATTCTTTTTTGCATAATCGGCTAAGATCGAAGTGATTTGCTGATTATCATCAACAATTAATAATTTGGACATTCAATCCCTCCTTAAGGAAATAATAGCAAAATTTCGTGTCTTTTTGATGGCAATATCAAGATAGTCTATAAAGAAGCGTAAGAAAGTTCACGATTTTTAACATTTAGTTTGCTAAGATAACGTCATAAGTGAAAACGTTTTATTTTGATGTAGAAGCCACTTCAAAATCTGCGAATTCACTAAATTGTTTTTGCATGAAACGCGCGCTATCTAGTTTTGGATAAATCATTTGTTGCTCACCGGATTGCGGACCGGTGGAGAGTATCGGATCAATTTTTTGTTGTTTCCGATAATCTTTGGGCGATAAGTGGTAGGTTGCTTTGAAGGCTTTATTTAAATAACGCACATCGGAAAAACCAGTCATTTCACTAATGGCTAAAATACTGTGTTCGGTATTGTTCAGCAAGTAGTAGGCTTTTTCGCTGCGAATCAAATTTAAATAATTTTGGAAAGATAAACCGAAATTTTGTTGAAAAAAATGCGATAAATAATTAACGGATAGCTCTTCTTGTTCAGCGATATCGTTTAATAGTAGTTTTTCATGATAGTGCTGATAGATGTATTGGCTAATCCGACGAATGCGTTCTTGTCGCACAAGATGAGCACTTTGTTTATTTTCCGGAATCAGTTCAAAATTAGCACATTGCATAACTTCTGCTAAGGCTAGCGAAGCGTAACCGTGACATTGCAAGGCGAAGTAGGTTTGTTCCTCAAAAAAAGCCTGACACGTTTTGAAAAAATAAAAACGTAGCGCAGAAAAATGTGGATTTTCCGTTTGAGAAAGGACTTTTTGAGCGAAAGAGAGTTCATTTATTTGCGGGAAAAAAGCATCAAATTCTTTCGTGTTTAATTGTAAAATCAGTAATTTGGCCGTCTCTTTAGCTATTAGTTCATGGAGTTGACAAGAGTTGATTAAAATCAACTGATCTTTTTCAACTTTCAACTGTTCGTTGTCAATCGTCAAAATTAGTTGACCCTCAATAACGTAAATCCATTCCAAATCGGTATGGAGATGGGGGCGACGATAGTTTATATCAATTAAAAAGGCATGCACGCCTCTTGCTTGATTGTGTTCAATTAATTCAAATTCATTCGACATCAAAAACGCTCCTTTCCACATCAATATAACGAATGTTGAAGGAGTTATCAAATAAAAAATAGGAGGAAACAAAAATGGCATATTTTGAAAATGTAGGAAAAATTAATTATGAAGGGGTAAAATCAGACAATCCGTTTGCTTTTCGTCATTACAACGCCGAAGAAATCGTGTTAGGCAAAACAATGAAAGAGCATCTACGCTTTGCAGTCGCATATTGGCATACAATGACACAAGACGGTTCAGATCCATTTGGAAAACCAGTAAATATTCGTAATTGGTGGGGAGAAACACCAATGGAAACAGCTAAGAACCGTGTCGAAGCCTTCTTTGAAATCTTAGAAAAATTAGGCGTTGAATATTTCTGCTTCCATGATATTGATATCGCTCCAGAAGGTGATTCATTAGAAGAGTTTTTCCAAAACATCGATGAAATCACCGATTTAATCAAAGAAAAAATGGATGCAACAGGCATTAAATTGCTTTGGAACACAGCAAACATGTTCTCACATCCGCGTTTTGTCAATGGTGCGGCTTCTTCAAACAATGCTGATGTTTTTGCGTATTCGGCAGCCCAAGTTAAAAAAGGTTTAGATGTCAGCAAAAAACTTGGTGGCGAAAACTATGTATTCTGGGGTGGTCGTGAAGGCTACGAGTCATTATTAAATACAGATATGGCCTTCGAACAAGACAATATCGCGCGCTTATTTAAAATGGCAATTGCTTATGGTGAAAAAATTGGTCACAAACCACAATTTTTAATTGAACCAAAACCAAAAGAACCATCAACTCACCAATATGATTTTGATGCCGCAACTTCAATGGCCTTTATTCAAAAATATGGCTTAGAAGGCGACTTTAAATTGAACTTAGAAGCCAACCATGCAACGCTTGCTGGTCATACATTTGAACATGAATTAAATGTGGCCCGTTCATATGATGCGTTAGGCTCAATCGATGCCAACCAAGGCGATCCATTATTAGGCTGGGATACCGATGAATTCCCGACAAATGTTCTTGATACAACATTAGCGATGTACGAAATTTTAGAAAATGGTGGTATTGCACCTGGTGGTATCAACTTTGACTCAAAAGTTCGTCGTTCATCATTTGAAATGGATGATTTATTCTTAGCTCATATAGCAGGAATGGACACTTATGCACGTGGCCTAAAAGCTGCAGCAGCTTTAAAAGAAGACCGTTTCTTTGATGAATTAAAAGAAAAACGCTATGCAAGTTATCAAGAAGGCGTTGGTGCGAAGATTGTAGCAGGAGAAGAAGACTTAGAAAGTTTAACAGCATACGCACTTGAAAATGATGACATTACATTAGAATCAAGTCATTTAGAATTTGTAAAATCTCGTTTAAATGACTACTTATTCTAAAGATAAGGAGTAAGAAAATGGCATATGTTTTAGGACTTGATTTAGGAACAAGTGCATTAAAAGGCTTATTAATCGACGAGAAAGGGACAATAATCGGCAGTGCAACTGCCGATTACCCTTTAATTCATCCGGCATCTGGCTATAGTGAGCAAGACCCCAACGAATGGTTAAAGGCTTGCGAGCAAGTTTTTGAAAGCTTACAGACGACGGTCGCAGATTTTGGTGAGCAATTGGCAGGAATTAGTTTTTCTGGCCAAATGCATAGTCTTGTTGTCTTGGATGAAGAGCAACGAGTATTACGGAATGCGATTTTATGGAATGACGTGCGGACAACCACGCAATGTGAAACGATTATGGCTGACTTTGGCGAGGAATTATTAGCAATTACTAAAAATATTGCGCTTGAAGGATTTACCTTACCAAAAATCTTGTGGATTCAAGAAAACGAACCCGAGCTTTGGGGAAAAGTTCGTCATATTTTATTACCGAAAGACTACTTAGGTTACTGGCTAACCGGTACAATGCATATGGATTATTCGGATGCAGCGGGTACCTTGATGCTAGATGTGGCGGAGAAACAATGGTCACAAGCGGTATTAGAACAATTTGCGATTCCAAGTAACTATTTACCAAAATTAATTGATTCAAGTGGCCAAACAGGGATTTTACAACCCGATTTAGCTGAAAAGTATGGTATACAGCAAGAAGTCAAAATCTTTGCTGGTGGAGCAGATAATGCTTGTGCCGCAATTGGTGCTGGAATTTTAAGTGTAGAAACCGGAATGGTCAGCATTGGAACCTCGGGGGTCTTTTTATCTTATGAAGATCAACAATTGCCAACGTATCAAGGGAAACTTCATTTGTTTAACCATGGGATTAAAGATCGTTACTATTCAATGGGTGTGACGTTGGCGGCTGGTCATAGTTTAAGTTGGTTTAAAGATACTTTTGCTGCAGACTTAAGTTTTGAGGAACTTTTGGCTGGAATTGATGCGATTGAACCAGGCGCAGAAAGACTATTGTTTACGCCGTACATTGTTGGCGAGCGGACTCCACATGTTGATAGTCAAATTCGTGGTAGCTTTATTGGGATCGACACGAATCATACATTGACACATTTTGCGAAAGCAGTTTTAGAAGGCATTACTTTTTCTTTAAAAGACAGTCAACAATTGATGGAAACCATTGCTGGTAAAACGTTTGAAAAAATCGTTTCTGTTGGTGGTGGGGCGAAGAATCCAGATTGGTTGCAAATGCAAGCGGATATTTTCAATAGCGAAATCGTTTGTCTAACAGCGGAAGAAGGCCCGGGATTAGGGGCTGCCATGTTAGCGGCGACAGGTCTAGGCTGGTTTGAAGATTTGCAAGCTTGCTCGGAAACTTTTGTTAGCTATCGACCAGGTGCGCTACCAAATCCGCAAAATGTTGAGAAATATCAAAAAATCTATCCAATTTATCAAAAAGTTTATGGCGCAACAAAGGTGATAAGTGAAGCGTTTTGTGACGAGTAATAAGTAAAGAAACGCTTGAAAGTGCACTTTATTTTCAAAAAGTTACTTCTTAATTTCGTAACGTTTAAAATTCGGTTTAACAAATCGAAAGCTTGAACGTTATGTATAAAGAGGTAACTTTTTTTAGTGCTGAATGGTAGCGCATTCGTGTTATAATGGCTACAAAAAGCATATGAAATGAGGGGAATAGATGATTTATAAAACAAGAGAGGTACGTGTGAATAATCAAACGGCAATTTTGACCAGTTATCTTATTAGTAACACCGCTGAAATCGATATCAATCGGAAGCGACCAGCAGTTATTATATGTCCCGGTGGTGGTTATGAGTTTACATCAGATCGTGAAGCAGAACCGATTGCTTTAAAGATGATGAATATGGGATTCCATGCCTTTGTTTTACATTACAATGTCAAACCACATGTCTATCCACAAGCGTTGCTAGAATTAGCAACGGCGGTACAAATTGTTCGGGGAAATCATCAAGTGTGGGGGATTGATCCATCGAAAATAATCGTTGCAGGTTTTTCAGCAGGCGGCCACTTAGCAGCCAGTTTAGGTGTTTTTTGGCAAGGGTCGTTACTCGTCGAAAAAATGAAGGGCGAAAAAGAAAGTTGGCAGCCGAATGGTTTGCTACTGGCCTATCCAGTAATTTCAAGTGGCGAATTTATACATGAAGGTTCATTTAAGGCACTCTTAGCTGAAAATTATCCCCAAATGAAAGATGAGTTGTCATTGGAAATGCAAGTGAATGCGGACACACCACCGACTTTCTTATGGCATACATTCGAAGACGACGTGGTTCCCATGGAAAATAGCATGCTATTTGCGAGTCATTTGCGTCGAAACGAGATTCCATTTGAACTACATCTCTTTCCCAAAGGTGGGCATGGTCTAAGTTTAGCAACAGCTGAAACCTCACGAGATTTTTATGGGATAAATGAACAAGTGGCGGTTTGGCCAGAACTATTCGAGCGATGGGTTCAGAATAATTTCTGAACTCAAAACAAGCTTTTTTAAAGAGGCAAGATCAAGGGTTAAGTTGATTTTTTAAATAGGTAAATAAAACAAGCGGGACTGTGACGAATGCCACAGTCCCGCTTGCTAGTTAGATGGTAGTAATATTTTTATTCTTTTGTTGATTGCGTTGAATCGTTGTTTCCTAGTCGATATGTGAAGCTAAGATGGATTGTAGTTTTTGTTTTGGTTGAACACCCATTAGGCGCTCAACAGGTAAACCGTCTTTGAAAACCATTAGTGTTGGAATACTTTGGATTCCAAAGTGGACTGCCAATGAACCTTCTTCATCAACGTTTACTTTGTTAATTTGAACTTTATCTGCAGGCATTTCTTTCGATAATTCATCTAAAATTGGGTTTTGCATACGGCAAGGACCACACCAAGGTGCCCAAAAATCGACAAGATGTACGCCTTTAGCAATTTGGCTTTGAAAAGTTCCAGTTGTTAAGTTATTCATATTTTTTTCGCTCCTTACTCTTTTTCGCCAGGCCAAGCAGAAGTGCCGCCTAAAACGTTTGTGACATCATAGCCTTGTGCACTTAGGAATTCACTTGCATGGGCAGAACGACCACCTGATTGACAAATTACGTAATATTCTTGGTCTTTATCTAATTCTGAGAAGTTTTCAGCTAACGTGCTTAGTGGGTAGTTTTTTGCAGTTGGAACGTGTCCAGCTGCAAATTCATCGACTTCGCGAACGTCAATAATGGATAATTTTTTACGTTTTGCTTCTTTGTAAAATTCAGGCATTCCTGTAGATTTATACATATTCTAATTCCTCCGGTAATACGGTGTGATAAAAGGCAAACGCACCGTCTAAGTTTTTCACTTTGAATCCTGCTTGTTTAAGCATTCTTTCGCCAATGTAGCTTCTTAAACCACTATGACAAGTAATAATATATTCAGTATTCGGATCTAATTCATGAGCGCGGCAACGTAAATCGTTCAATGGGATATTGACACTGTCTTTAAATTGGCCTTGTTTGCGTTCGCTATCGTTACGAACGTCTAAAATCACTTGGCCATTTTCAGTTGCTTCTTTAACATCATACCATTGCATCATGTCGGTTAAGCCTTCCATGTAGTTTAAAGCAACATAACCAAGCATATTTACAGGGTCTTTAGCCGAACCAAATGGTGGTGCATAAGTAAACTCTAATTCAGGTAAGTCTTCAACAGTTAGGTTTCCTTTGATTGCTGTTGCTAAAATATCGATACGTTTGTCGACACCTTTTTGTCCAACACCTTGAGCACCGTAAATTTCGCCTGTTTCAGGGTTGAAAACAAGTTTCATGAAGACATCAGTCGCTCCAGGGTAATAACCAGCATGGTCTTTTCCAGAAGTGTGAACGACAGCGACTGGTTTACCTAATTGGCGAGCAACACGTTCAGAAAGTCCAGTTGATGCTGCACTTAGATTGAAAGTACGAACAATTGCTGTTCCAATACTACCTTTATTTGTACGTTTCATGCCTGAAATCACATCAGCCACTTGGCGTCCTTGGCGGTTAGCAGGAGAAGCAAGTGAGATTAAGGCATCTTCACCTGAAATTTGGTTTTTAACAACAATCGCATCACCGACAGCATAAATATCTTTTTGGCTTGTTTCGTAACGCTCATCAACTAAAATACCACCACGTAAGCCTAGTTCGATTCCAGCAGTTTGTGCTAAAGTATTTTCTGGTGTGACACCAACCGATAGAATGGTTAAATCAGATTCTAATTCGCTACCATCTTCTAAAATAATTGTTTTTCCAGCATTTTTAAAACCGTTCGCTGATTGAGAAGTAATTACTTTTACGCCATTGCTTTCAAGTTCGTTTTTAACAAAAGCAGCCATTTCTTCATCTAATGGTGGTAAAACATGAGGTGCTTTTTCAACAATTGTTACTTCTAAACCACGAGCATGTAAGTTTTCAGCCATTTCAAGACCGATAAATCCTGCACCGATTACCACTGCTTTTTTCGGTGCTTGATTTTCAACAACGTCCATAATTTGGTTTAAGTCAGGAACATTACGTAAGCTAAAGGCATTCGTTGCTTCTGATAAACCATCAATTGGAGGAACAAAAGGTTTTGCTCCTGGTGACAAGATGAGGTGGTCATAGCTTTCAGTTACTGTATTACCTTCGTGTCGAACAGTGACTGTTTTTGCTTTTGGATCGATTGAAAGAACTTCATGATTCGGACGAACATCTAAACTAAAACGTGCTTGTAATGCTTCCGGTGTTTGAACAAGTAATTTACTTTTATCTGCAATTTCACCTGAAACATAATAAGGTAACCCACAGTTTGCAAACGAAACGTATGGTCCTTTTTCAAAAACAATAATTTGAGCATCTTCATTTAAACGACGTAAGCGTGTTGCAGCTGACATTCCACCAGCGACGCCTCCAACAATAATAACTTTCATTTATTTTCCTCCTCTAATTTTTCCCGCCCATTGGCTCATACCGCCACGAACGTTAATTGGTTGATAACCCATTTTTTTTAATTGCTTTGCAGCATTTTTACTACGCATACCGGATTGGCAAATGACATAAACTTCTTTGTCGCTTGCATTTGAATAAGTAGTGATTTTATTTAATGGAATATTTTTCGCTTTCGCGATATGCCCTCCACGGTATTCTGAGGGTGTTCTGACATCAAGTAACGTGATATTGCTTGTTAATAGACCCTCAAGCTCTTTAGTAGAGATCGAAGGGATCTTTTGAAATAATCCAAACATGGTTTTGCTCCTTTTCGATTAAATACCTTACGGGGTATATTAAACCGTGTTTGATTCCTTTTGTCAAGTTGATTGATTTGCGAATTGAATTTTAAAAGTAATTGACGAACATACCCTGGTAAGGTATATTTCTTAATTGAAGGGAGCTTGATATTTAGATGGCACGAAAAATTTTAATCATTGGTGGGGTAGCCGGTGGCGCGACAGCAGCGGCACGTTTACGTCGTTTAAGTGAAACAGACAATATTATTTTATTTGAAAAAGGGGAATATATTTCATTTGCGAACTGTGGATTACCTTACCACGTAGGTGGCGTAATCAAAGAGCGCGACAATTTATTGTTGCAAACAGTAGAAGGAATGGAAAAACAATATAATTTAGACATTCGTAATTTCTCAGAAGTAACAAGTATTGATCCAGTTGAAAAAACGGTGACTGTTTATCATCACCAAACAAAACAAACTTATGTCGAAAGTTTTGATAAGTTGATTCTTTCAACGGGGGCAAAAGCAATTGTTCCAGCAATCGATGGATTGGATCAAGCAAATAATGTTTTCAGTTTACGAAATATTCCGGATATGGATCAGATTCAAGCATACATTAAAGCAAATAATGTCCAAACGGCAACAGTTATTGGTGGCGGATTTATTGGTCTTGAGATGATGGAAAATTTAGTAGAACTTGGGATTCAAGTTCAATTAGTTGAAATGGCGCCTCAAGTGATGCCAAACGTTGATTTTGAAATGGCTCAACAAATTCACCAACAAATTAATTTACACGGCGTAAACTTAATTTTAAACGATGGACTGAAAGAGTTTCAAGAAGCTGGCCGTCGCTTAGTTTTAACAAGTGGTCGCGTATTACGCTCAGATATGACATTACTTTCAATTGGTGTAACGCCAGAAAACACCTTAGCTAAGGAAGCTGGTTTAACACTTGGTTTTCGTGGTGGTGTCAAAGTCGATAAAAATTTCCAAACAAGTGCCAAATCTATTTATGCAATTGGTGATATGATTGAAATTCCTGATTTTGTCACACAAGAAGCAACACATGTACCACTTGCTTGGCCAGCTAACCGTCAAGGACGCTTAGTGGCAGATGTTTTAAATGGCGGAGAAATTGATTATCCAGGAACAATGGGAACATCGGTTGCTAAAGTTTTCGAATTAACGATTGCCGCAACTGGGAATAGTGAACGTCTTTTAAAACAAAAAGGCATTGCTTATCACGCCATTCACTTACACCCAAATTCGCATGCCGGTTATTATCCAGGTGCGAGCCAAATTCATATGAAGTTATTATTTGGTAATGATGAGAAGATTTTAGGTGTGCAAGCAGTTGGAATTGATGGGGTTGAAAAGCGTGTAGACGTGATAGCGACAGCGATGCGTTTTGGCGCCAAAGCTTCTGATTTAGCAAGTGTTGAGTTGGCATATGCACCACCTTATTCAAGTGCGAAAGACCCAGTCAATATGTTAGGTTATACTGCAGATAATATCATTAACGGAAAAGTTCAGATCATTCAATGGCATGAAGTCGATGCCCTTTTAGAAAATGGTGCCTTTTTCTTAGATATTCGTGAATCGTTTGAACAAGCAGCCGGTCTGTTGCCAAATACTTCTTCAATTCCGTTGAATGAGTTACGTCAAAGAGTCGATGAATTGCCAAAAGATCAAACAATTTATGTTTATTGTCAAGTTGGACAACGTGGTTATAATGCGGCACGTGTGTTAATGAGTCATGGTTTTGATGTACGCAACTTAGATGGTGGTTACAAAACATATAAACAAGCAAAATATGAATTGAAAAATATTGCGCTTGCTGCACCAACCAAAGAAGTTCCAGCTAGTGTTGCAGCTGCTGTTTCTAATTTAGCAATAGTTGAAGTCGATGCTCGTGGATTGCAATGCCCAGGTCCAATTTTAAAAGTGAAACAAGAAATTGACCGCATGGAAAATGGGCAACAATTATCCATTCAAGTTAGTGACTTTGGTTTTAGTGCTGATATCGCTGCTTGGTGTAAAAATACTGGAAATACTTTAGTTTCAACAGATATTCAAGGTGGTCAAGTGGTGGCTTTAATTACCAAAGGCCAAGCGGTAGCGACAGATCAACAACTACCCGATTTGTCTAAAGCACAAGAAGGCGTGCTACATGAAACGAAAGACGGCGCAACAATGGTGGTCTTTAGTGGTGACATGGATAAAGTCTTAGCTTCAATGATTATTGCTTCAGGTGCCGCTGCGATGGGTAAAAACGTGACGATCTTCTTTACTTTCTGGGG
>DXBN01000243.1 GCA_019116505.1 Candidatus Enterococcus avicola
GAAACGAAGGCAGCTGTCGATACGTGGTACGCTAAAAATCAAACGAGTTACTCTATGAAAAATTATCAGAGATTTGAAAAATTAGTCAAATCAGTAACGCCAACTTCTGTTAGAAAAAAATACGAGAAACCATTAGCTGAGTTTAAAACAGCGGTAGATAATAAAATAAAAAAAGAAAAAGCCGAAGAGGAAGCGAGACAAGCAGAGTTAAAGCAACAACAAGTGGCTTGGTTTAGTGGCAATCAGGTAGTAGGTGATTCACGTACGGCTTCAAATGAAACCAATGTAGACTCCGATGTCCCACAATCAAATACGGTTTCACAAGAAAAACATCAACAGACAGAAAGTCCAGTCCCACCGGTTACACAAGTACCAGTTTCAAGAACGGATGGATTTAATTTTAAAGGGCATCATTTTGATTTGAGTTCTTTTTCAGGTTTGGGCGCGGTACCTCAGTGGACGCCTTACATCTATCAATGGACAGACGATCCCTCGCATTACTTAATTGAAAAGGCGAGTAATGCAGGTAATGCGATTTGGTCAGTTGGTATCGGCGATCAAGTTGTGATTAATGGTCAAACGTATACAGTATTTAATCAGATGAGTAATGTCGTTAATGATGACTCCGCCTATGGCATTTTAAAATCACAAGGTGCGACTATCACATGGCAGACATGTGATTACGCAGATCCCAATTCGACATTAACGATTTGGTTTGCAGCGTAAAAAAATTAAGACAACAGTAAGAGTCATTCGTACAATTTCTTGAAAAAGCGGGGTTGTGTAAGAAAAGGCTGCTTACTGTTTTTTTAACAATGACTTTGGCAAGACATTTGGTATAATAGCCATGAGGTGAAGAAAATGTCAAAAACAATTGAAGAGTCAATTGAATGGATTCATAGTCGTTTACCATTCGGCATGCGTCCAGGTTTGGAACGAGTCGAAGCATTATTGGCACTTGTTGATTATCCAGAAAAAAAAGTGCCGATGATTCATATTGCAGGCACCAACGGCAAAGGTTCGACCGTTAGTTATTTAAAGAATATGCTGCAAGAAATGGGTTTAAAGGTCGGAAGTTTTACTTCGCCATATATTGAAACATTTAATGAGAGAATAACAATCAATCATGATTTTATTTCAGATAAGGCATTAATCGCTTTAGTTGAAAAATATCAACCACTAGTTGAAAAACTTGATCAAGATGAGCAGTTAAAAGGGATTACTGAATTTGAACTTTTAACAGTCATGGGTTTTGATTATTTTTCCGAAGAGGCAGTTGATGTGGCTTTAATTGAGGTTGGGTTAGGTGGCTTACTGGATTCAACCAATGTGATTTCGCCAATTTTGACGGGAATTACAACAATTGGTATGGATCATACGGATATTTTAGGAGAAACTATTGAAGAAATTGCTTTTCAAAAAGCTGGAATTATTAAGCCGAATGTGCCATTAGTTACTGGTAATATTGAAGAAAAAGCGCTCACCGTAATCGACGAGCGTGCCCAAACATTAAATGCTCCAACGACTCGCTTACATCAAGAATATGAAGTGACCTACCAACACCCAGCAGCACAATGGGGCGAGGTTTTTGATTTTTCGAATCACGAAGGACTAATTAAAGATTTAAGAACACCACTTTTAGGAGCCCATCAAGTGGAAAATGCCGGGCTAGCGATTGCTCTTCTTTTTGCTTACTGTCAACAACAGCAAATCAACGTCCAACATAAATGGATTCGTGAGGGGCTAGCTAAAACGACTTGGCCTGCCCGTATGGAAAGAATTAGTGAAGAGCCGTTAATTGTTTTAGATGGTGCGCATAATGACCATGCGATGACTCGTTTAGTTGACAATTTGAAAAAAGAATTTAAAGGTCGGAACATCTTTATTTTGTTTTCAGCTTTAGAAACAAAAGATATTTCCAATATGCTAAATCAGTTAACAAAAATACCGAAGAGTAAAGTGCTAATTACGACTTTTGATAATCCACGTGCAATTCGCTTAGAAAAAAATTACGAAGCACAAAATTCTAAAAAATTGTCCGTTGCTTCTTTATGGCAAGTTGGCTTTTCAGAATTATTAGAACTGGCAACCGAGGATGATGTAATTTTAATTACCGGGTCCCTTTACTTTGTCTCGGAAGTAAGAAAATATTTGAAAACTTTAAAAGGAGAGCGTCAATGAAAACATATCAGGGCGTTATTTTTGACTTAGATGGATTATTGTTTGATACGGAGAAGCTTTATTATCAAGCGACACAAGAAATTGCCGATAAAATTGGATTAAACTATTCAGAAGAAATTTATCATCGATATATTGGGATTAGCGATGAAGAGTTATGGGCAATTTATCACGAAATGTATGATCCTTTAATCGGAGAACAGGCAGTGAACGATTTTATTTCGACAACTTTTAATTTAACCATCGATTTATTTGAAGCAGGAGAAGCAGATTTAAAAGAGGGTGTTTTAGAATTATTGGATTATTTAAACGAAAAAGAAATGCCTAAAATGATTGCTTCTAGCAATCAACGACGATTGATTGATATTTTATTAGATAAAAATAAGATTACACATGAGTTTGAAACCGTGATTTCTTTTGAAGATGTGAAGCGGGCAAAACCGGATCCTGAAATTTTTGAAAAAGCGCACCAGTTCTTAGCAATGCCTAAAAAAGAGTTGTTAATTCTAGAAGACTCTAAAAACGGTGTATTAGCGGCGCATGCGGCCGGCATCGATGTTGTAATGATTCCTGATTTAGTTGCACCGTCTTCTGAAGTTAAAGCAAAAGTGGTTGAAATTTTCCCTAGTCTGACAGCTATTCCATCTTTTTTAAATAAGTAAAATCATCCTTTGCGTATCTTAGTAATAAGAATGCGTAAAGGAGTTTTTTTATGATAGAAGAAAAAAGATCGGTTATTCCTCAAAGTTCAATGCCTAGAGAGAGGCTCGTTGATTACGGGGCCGAGGCTTTATCCAATCAAGAATTATTAGCCATTTTATTACGTACCGGTTCAAGACCCTATAATGTGATGGAGTTATCAGGTTTAATCTTAGCTGAATTTCCGAGTCTTTATGATTTAAAAGCAGCCAGTTTAAATGAGTTACAGCAAATTCGAGGCGTTGGCGAGATACGTTCGATTGAATTAAAAGCGATGATGGAGTTAGGGAGTCGCATTCATCAATCTTTGCAACCAAAATATGGGAAAATTCGCTCAAGTACCGATTTAGCAATGCAATTAATGGAAGAATTAAAAGATTATCAACAAGAACATCTGTTGTGTTTGTATTTAAATACGAAAAATGAAATTGTCCATCGCCAGACGTTATTTATTGGTTCTTTAAATCAATCGATTGCCCATCCACGTGAAATTTTTAGGGGAGCAGTCCGCCATAGCGCGGCTCGTATCATTATTGTTCACAATCATCCGAGTGGTGATCCGACTTCTTCAGCCAATGATCGGGAATTTACCAAACGTTTAAAAGCCTGTGGTGAAATGATGGGGATTGAGCTTTTAGACCATTTAATAATTGGGCATGAAACATATGTCAGTTTGCGAGAGGAAGGCTTTTGGGAGCGCTTATAAAATATTCGAAAGTCATCGATAGTAGGTTGCAAAGTTGGTTACTTACGTGTAAAATAGAAGATGTAATTTTGTTTCGCAAGTAGGAGTTAAAGCAATCTTGATTTGACCTCTATGTGTATGACGAGCAAAGCTTACAATTATTATTGTGCGCAAAGCACTAGGAGGTTATATTCATGGAAAATGGAACAGTAAAATGGTTTAACGCAGAAAAAGGATTTGGTTTTATTTCTCGCGAAGACGGTAGCGATGTATTCGTACATTTCTCAGCAATCCAAGGTGAAGGCTTCAAGACTTTAGAAGAAGGCCAAGCAGTGACTTTTGATGTTGAAGAATCAGATCGTGGACCTCAAGCAGTAAACGTAAACAAAGCGTAAGCTTATTTACAAGACTGCATTCATGGGATTAGTGAAGGCACAGTCAAAAAAGACCATCATTCAGATGGTCTTTTTTTTTGCTCGCGTTCTTTGACAAAATCAATGAACGTGAGGATTTCTTTGATTCCTTCTTCTGAGATTGATTCATCGACATGGGA
>DXBN01000244.1 GCA_019116505.1 Candidatus Enterococcus avicola
TTATATTGGTGGTGGGACACCTACGTCTTTGTCAGCTAAACAATTGGACGTTTTACTCACAGGTGTCCATCGCTTGTTACCGACTTCGACGACTAAAGAATTAACAGTTGAAGCTAATCCAGGCGACTTAACTAGTGAGAAGCTAGATATCTTAAAATCTCATGGAGTGAATCGTTTATCAATGGGTGTTCAGACATTCGATGATCGTTTGCTAAAAAAAATTGGTCGCAAACATTCAGCACAAGATGTTTATGATACGATTCGTCTGCTTGAAAAAAAGCAGTTTGATAATGTTAGCATTGATTTGATTTATGCTTTACCGGGTCAAACAATTGAAAGTTTTCGCGATACGTTAAATCAAGCATTAGCGTTTGGCTTACCGCATTATTCGATGTATTCGCTCATCTTAGAAAATAAGACGATGTTTATGAATTGGGTGCGCCAAGGTCGTTTGGAATTACCCAGTCAAGAAAGTGAAACACAAATGTTTGCCGAAGCGATGGAGGCGATGGAAAAAGCCGGCCATCATCAATATGAAATTAGTAATTTTGCAACGCCTGGGAAAGAATCGATGCATAATTTAGTTTATTGGAATAATGAAAATTATTTTGGTTTTGGTGCGGGAGCGAGTGGTTACCTCGGGAATCAACGTTATAAAAATGTCGGACCAATCCAACATTACTTAAAACCGTTGAGATCAAACCAACGGCCAATCATTGAAACGGAAGAGCTAACGTTAAAAAATCAAATTGAAGAAGAAATGTTTTTAGGATTACGGAAGATCGAAGGAGTTTCATTGGCTAATTTTAAAGAAAAATTTAAGAAAGAATTGACTGATGTTTATCAAATGATATTACCTGAATTAGAAGAAAAAGGACTGGCAATAATCGATGAAAACCGCTTAAGGTTAACGTCTAAGGGGTTATTCATCGGCAATGATGTTTTTGAAAAATTCTTACTTGAAAAAGAATAACGACCATGTTAGCACTCGATTCGATTGAGTGCTAATTTTTTTATTGAAATCCTTGACAAACAATGAGAATGTGGTATATTTATAATCGTATTAGCACTTATGTTAAAAGAGTGCTAATAAGGGGTGAGAAAAATTTGTTAACTGAGAGACAAGGTGAGATTCTACGATTAATCATTCAAAATTATACGACGACGGGGCAACCAGTCGGATCGAAAACGTTGATGGAAGCTGGCGTTGCTGCAAGTTCTGCAACAATTCGTAATGAAATGAAGTTACTGGAAGAACGTGACTTACTAGCTAAAACGCATTCTTCATCCGGTCGTGTACCATCTATGAAAGGTTATCGTTATTATGTTGATCATTTGTTGCAACCAGTTGAAGTTAACCCCGAAGAAGTGCGCTCAATTCGTCAAGGGTTAGGTAAGGAATTTCACGAGATTAATGAAATCATCCAACAATCGGCAACGATTCTATCAAATTTGACTAGTTACACGGCGCTTTCTTTAGGACCTGACGTCAACGAACGACGATTAACGAGTTTTAAAATGGTTCCGCTCAATCACCGGCAAGTGGTTGCAATTATTGTGACAGACAAAGGAAACGTCGAAAATCAAGTCTTTACCTTACCAAAGAATATTCGAAGTGAAGAATTAGCTATTATGGTCCGGATTATCAATGATCGTTTAATTGGTGAACCACTGATTACGGTTTATCACCGTTTACGGACAGAAATCCCGATGATTCTCCACAAGTATTTCCAAACAACGGATGGCATTCTCGAATTGTTTGAGAGTATGCTTAATCATTTGTTTGAAGAACGAATCTATGTTGGCGGTCGTATGAATTTACTTGATTTTGAACCAAATCAAGATAAACTTCAATTTAAGTCAATGTATTCGTTTATGAAAAATCCTGAAGAATTAACGCAATTGTTAGCGCCGCGTGATTCTTTAATCCGAATTAAAATTGGTTCCGAACTTGGCAACGACTTATTACAGAACATGAGCTTGATTCAAGGAAGTTATGCGATTCAAGGACATGGACATGGGACGATTGCTTTATTAGGACCATCGAATATGCCTTATTCGAAAATGTTTGGATTGGTCGATTTATTTCGACGAGAATTATCTGTTAAATTGGCTGACTACTATCGTGAACTAGACTCGGGTAGTGAGTCCTAATATAAGTTTTATTTAAGAAGGGATGTTCGTTAATTGTCAGAAGAAAAAGAATTAGAAATCGCTGAAGAACAAAATGCGGAAGAAACTGTTGACAATCAAGCGGTTGAAGAAGTTGAGACAGAAGAAGTAGTTGAACTTTCGGAAGTTGATGAATTAAAAATCAAATTAGATGAAATGGAAGACAAGTTTTTACGTGTTTCTGCTGAGATGGCTAATGTCGTGCAACGTAATCGAAACGAGCGTGAATTGTTGCAACGTTACCGTTCGCAAGATTTAGGTAAGAAATTATTACCTGCTATTGATAATTTAGAACGTGCAATGGCAACAGAAGCAACGGATGAGCAAAGCATCGGACTAAAAAAAGGCGTTGAAATGGTCTTAGAAAGTTTACGTTTTGCATTGAAAGAAGAAGGGATTGAAGAAATTCCTGCTAAAGGTGAGGCTTTTGATCCGAATGTTCATCAAGCGGTTCAAACGATTCCTGCTAGTGAAGGTGTCGAACCTGATACCGTAGTAGAAGTGTTGCAAAAAGGGTATAAACTACATGATCGCGTTTTACGTGCAAGCATGGTCATTGTAGCTCAATAAAAATAAAAAATCGAATCGAAAAATAAAGGAGATCATTCATTATGAGTAAAATTATTGGAATTGACTTAGGTACTACAAACTCTGCTGTTTCTGTTTTAGAAGGTGGAGAAGCGAAAATTATTACAAACCCAGAAGGAAATCGTACAACACCATCTGTTGTTTCATTTAAAAATGGCGAAATTCAAGTTGGTGAAGTAGCGAAACGTCAAGCAGTGACAAATCCGCATACAATTTCATCAATTAAACGTCATATCGGTGAAGCTGGATTCAACGTTGAAGCAGAAGGTAAAACATATACACCTCAAGAAGTTTCAGCGATGATTTTACAATACTTAAAAGGTTTTGCTGAAGACTATTTAGGTGAAAAAGTTGAAAAAGCGGTTATTACAGTTCCTGCATACTTTAACGATGCACAACGTCAAGCAACAAAAGATGCTGGTCGTATTGCTGGTTTAGAAGTAGAACGTATCGTTAACGAACCAACAGCCGCAGCTTTAGCGTATGGTTTAGATAAAACAGATCGTGAAGAAAAAATCTTAGTATTTGACCTTGGTGGTGGT
>DXBN01000245.1 GCA_019116505.1 Candidatus Enterococcus avicola
CACAAGGTGTTTTTCTTCGGTTCGCTAGTGCTATCTTCAAATGGTTTGTTTATTATCCGTATCAAGCTTCAGTGGGGGAGAAAATTAAGCCCTGAACGATGTAAATTCGATCTCTTAAATGGTAGAAGTTGCTATAACCATAGGAAATGCGTTTAATTAATTTAATTTTATTGTTCAAGCCTTTATTAACACCTTTTATTTTCGCATCCTCCAACCAATCTTCTGGGAAAGTAATATTTTCATCTGTTAATCCAAGTATTTTTCTAGTATTATTGTCCGTGAGGCTTCACTCCTGATTTGTGTTTGTTTTCGAGGACTACATTCTATCAGTTTGAGGCCTCATTTTGATAGCAAAATTAAAAAAGTGCTGAAACAAAATCTGTATGACATTTTTCCATAAATAAAAAATATTATACAACCGACAAAACGGGTTGGGACGTTTGTCTCAGCCCGTTTTATTATATAATCAATTTATCGATAAAAAGCTATTTAATAGTTAATATTTCTATTAGAATAGGAGTATCAAAGCTTGTATGGAGGTTTATTGATGTTTAAAACACAACGATTGATAATCGGCCGATTGGCTATGTATCTCTTTCAACTAATGAGAATCATGACTTTGGCTATGGTCTACGTAGTGAATATTGGAATCAAGGAATAATTACCGAAGCGGCTGAAGAGGTATTGGAACAATTAAAGGCTCAAGGTTTGGATTATGTGACAGCCACGCATGATAGAGAAAATATCGCAAGCGGGCAAGTGATGAAGAAATTAGGAATGAACTATCAATATTCTTGTGTAGAAAATTGGCAGCCAAAAGGAAAAATGGTGACGTTTAGAATGTATCAGTTAAATTTTAAAGCGTCTGTTGAGACGTATAAAAAGTACTGGGATGAAAGTGAAGAACATTTTATTGAGACTGAACTTTAGTGTCTAATCTTCTATAGACGGAGCAGGGGTCTAGTTAGTATCAAAAAGCCTAATAAAATGACTAAATCATCATTTTCTTAGGCTTTTTCAAATTATTATTTAACTGTTTGTTTTTTGTCTTGAAGCGTAATATTTTCAAAAGCAATTAGCTGCTCATCTGAAAAAGTTAGCTGGTAAGCATCTGGCATCTTCATTTTCAAAAAATCAGTATAACCAAATTGACCATTAGTCAAAGAATGGAAAAGGACCGATAGGGCAGTGCCATGTCCACAAATCAAGACGGATTCATTAGTGTCTTTTAAAAATTTTTTAAAAGGTGGTAGAACTCGGTTTGCTACATCATTTAGCGATTCGCCACCGAGTAATTTGTAATCAAAGTCTTGCCATTGTTGTAGAGCAAAAGAATCAAAGTCTGCAAGCCACTCACCGACAGATCGTTCTCTAAATAAATCAATTGTTTGAATCTCTAGAGCTAGTTTTTGCGCAGTTGGTTTGACGGTATCAATCGTGCGTTGAAACGGACTTGAATAGATTTGAGTAATTTTTTTATCAAGAAAGTAGGCACTGATTTCTTCAGCAAGTTGTTGACCTTCTAATGTTAACGGTGCTTGTTCATGATGAACCGTTGTATCACGGATGGAATGGCGTAGAAAATAAATTTGTTTCATTAGCAAAGCGACTCCTAAAATTTATTTTTTAGTCAATTTTACAACGACTTCACAACGAGCCGTTTGTGGAAACATATCGACGGATTGCAAGTAATCCACATGATACGTTTTAGTCAGTACTTTTAAATCACGAGCTAATGTTGATACGTTACATGAAACGTAGACCAGTTTTTTTGCTGGATAGTTGGTTAGGGCTTCAAGTAACGGTTCACCTAAACCAGTTCGTGGTGGATCAACGACAATCGCATCTGGTTTAAAACCAGCGGCTAACCATTGAGGTAGTAGATCTTCAGCGGTTCCGACTTCATAGCGTGTGTTTGTAAAACCTTTACGCAAAGCATTGGCTTTAGCATCTTCAATCGCTTGAGGAATAATATCCATTCCTCGAACTTCTTTTGCAAGGTGAGCAAGACTCAGACCAATCGTTCCAACGCCACAATAAGCGTCAACTAACGATTCATTTTTACTTAAATCTAGTGCGCGACGTGCTTCCTCGTATAAAACTTTTGTTTGTTTTGGATTCAATTGGAAGAAAGCTCTTGGCGATAAATCAAAAGTTAAATCATTGATTTTTTCTTCGATGGCTTCTTGGCCCCACAAGTGGATCGTATCATCACCCATAACAAGTGAGGTTTTTTTATTTTGTACGTTTTGCATAATTGAAACAACTTCGGGTAATTTCTCATTAATTTCACGAATCAAATGATTTTTCTTCGGTAGCTTTGGTGTCGAAGTAATAAAAACTAATTGAACTTGTCCTGTTTCAATTCCGATTCGAACCATCAGCGTTCTTAAAATACCGCTATTTTTATGTTCGTTGTAAATTGGTAGTTGATAATGGTTAATCAGTTCTAGGACAGTATTTAAGACTTTTTGGGTTGTTTCTTCTTGTACCAAACAATTATCGATTGCTACTAAGTGGTGAGAATTCATTTCATAAAGTCCAGCTTCAGCTTGTTGAGTATGATCGTTAAATTGTAGTTGGAACTGAGCTTTATTACGATAGCGCCATGGATCGTCCATTCCGATAGTATCTTTTAATTTATAATTACGAAAATCGGCGGGTTTAAACTTTTCAAGTGATTGTTTCAATAAGTCTTTTTTAAAGTCGAGTTGTTTGTTATACGCTAAATGTTGTAATTGACAGCCACCGCAACGATCGTAAAATTCACAAGGAGGCTCAATTCGGTCTGGACTGACTTTAATGATCTTAATTAGTTCAGCCTCAGCAAATTTTGGTGAGGCTTTTGTTACACGGACTTGAACATCTTCTCCCGGTAAAGTGCGTGGCACAAAAATAATCAGTCGTTTGTAATAGCCAATGCCTTCACCGTTAATTCCTAGGCGTTTAATTTTAATTTGTAATGTTTGATTTGTGGTTACTTGTACTTGGTTCATAAGAAGGCCTCGATTTCTTTATTTGTTTTTCTCGCGTCTCTTTTTTACATTTTAGCACAGTTTTCAACCGAATTGGGAAAAGTATGATAGACTAGAAATTGGCTATTAAGAGGTGAGATAAATGGAAATTAAACAAATTAAATTAGAAAAAAATAATTTTTATACGGTGATATTTTCTGAAGGGCAAGAAGCCCAAGTCTCGGAAGATTTACTAGTGAAACATCGCTTATTAAAAGGTAGTGAAATTACGCCGGAACTTTTTGAAAAATTAAAAGCAAGTGCTGGTTATCAAATTGGATTACAAATGGCTTATAGCTATGTCAGTTACCAATTACGTAGTCAGTTAGAAATGCGTCAATATTTAAAAAAGAAGGAAGTTTCATCGGCTGATATCCAAGAAATCATGCTTCGTTTAAAGGAGCTTTCTTTAATCGACGATCAAGTCTATGCCGAAAGCTATATTCGGACGCAAATGCGAATGAGTGATAAAGGACCTTATGTTTTAACGCAAAATTTAAAGCTAAAGGGCATTGATTCTTTGATTATTGAACAAGCCATATATTTATATACGATGGATCAACAGCTAGCCGTGGCTACTAAAGTTGCTGAAAAAGCTTGGCGTAAAAATCAAACAAAAAGTTATCAAGAAAATTTACAAAAAATCCGTTCGACTTTAATGCAAAAAGGTTTTGGCAGTGAAGTCATTCAACTAGTACTTGATGAGCTAGCTTTTGAAAAGGATGAAGAATCAGAACAAAATGCGTTAATGATTGAAGGCAATAAGTTACTACGTCGTCATCAACGTTTAGAACGTAGTAAGATGATTCAAAAAATAAAAGGCCAATTGTATCAAAAAGGTTTTTCGTTGGATCAAATCCAACATTTTATTGATGAGGAAGTTAAAGAAGATGAGTAGTCAGTTAAAAAAATGGAAATCAGCAGAAATTGCGGCTTTTCAAGAGCAATTTTTATTTTGGTATTATCAACATAAGCGTACCTTGCCATGGCGCGGGACGAATAATCCTTACTATATTTGGATTTCTGAAATTATGTTGCAACAAACACGGGTCGATACAGTAATCGGTTATTATTATCGTTTTATTGATAAATATCCAACGATTCAAGCGCTAGCCGAAGCCGAAGAAGAAAGTCTTTTAAAAGTTTGGGAGGGGCTAGGTTATTATTCACGTGCCCGAAATTTAAAAGTGGCTGCGCAGCAAATTGTTGCAGAATTCGATGGCCGCTTTCCTGAGACGTTTGAAGAAATTCAAACATTAAAAGGAATTGGCCCCTACACAGCGGGAGCGATTAGTAGCATTGCGTTTGAATTACCTGAACCTGCGATTGACGGCAACTTGATGCGAGTGGGTAGTCGGCTCTTTGGTATTGATGCTGATATTGCGAAAGCGAGTAGCCGAAAAATTTTTGATGAAGCTTTTAGAGAGATTATTTCACATGAAGCGCCTGGTGATATGAACCAAGCATTTATGGATTTGGGTTCGAGTATTTGTACACCAAGCAGTCCAGATTGTGCCAACTGTCCTTTAAAAGACTTTTGTCAGGCCTATCAAACAAATACGCAGCTAAATTATCCGGTAAAATCAAAAAAAGTCCCGCCTAAAGACGTTTATTATGTTGCAGGTATCATTGAAAACAGCCAAAAAGAATTTCTAATTATCCAGCGACCGGAAAAAGGTTTGCTAGCTAAGTTATGGCATTATCCATTAGAAGAAGTGTCTGAAGCAATTTTTAAAGAATATCAAACGAACTATGTCAAACAGGAACAACAGCTGTCACTCGATCTTGTGGCCGAAGCAGAACCTTTTGAGATTTTTAACGAATTACCGATTGTTTGGCAAACGAGACATTTGGGTGAAGTGAAGCATGTTTTTAGTCATTTGCGTTGGCATGTCTTGATTTTTTATGGACGAACCAATCAAAAATTTGATTATGAGGGTGGACACTGGATTGCAGGAAAAGATTTTGAAACGATTACTTTTCCAACGATTCAACAAAAATTAGTTGCCAAATTTCTAGAAAATCAGAAAGTTCGTAAAGTTTTGTAGGCAAATAGCATTTTTATTGCTATAATGTTTACGATGTTGGTGTGAAAAGCACCCAAACAAATGCGGTTATTCGCTGAGGGAAGGTTGACTATGCGCGTTCCAAAAGAAGGAGAGTTTGTCAGCATTCAAAGCTACAAACATGATGGCAAGTTGCATCGTACGTGGCGTGATACCATGGTGTTGAAGACCAGTGAATATTCCATGATTGGCGTTAATGATCATACATTAGTTACAGAGTCAGATGGAAGACGATGGGTTACCCGTGAACCAGCGATTGTTTTTTTTCATAAAAAATACTGGTTCAATGTCATAGCAATGATTCGTGAAAAAGGTGTGTCCTATTATTGTAATCTAGCTTCACCCTACTTATTAGATGAGGAGGCGCTAAAATACATTGATTATGATTTAGATATCAAAGTTTTTCCTGATGGTGAAAAACGATTACTAGATGTGGATGAATATGAGTTACACAGTAAGCTTATGGGCTATCCCGATGATATCGATTATATTTTAAAAGAAAATGTCAAAATTTTAGTGGATTGGATTAACAATGAGAAAGGTCCTTTTTCTCAAGGGTATATCGATATATGGTATGACCGCTACAAGCAATTGTCTCAAAAATAACAAAAAAAACTGGATAATTATATCCAGTTTTTTTATTTTTTTATAATTTTTTTGTTAAGGTGAAATGAGGAATACCTGCATCCATAAAGCGTTCGCCTTCAACATGATAGCCTAATTTTTCATAAAAGGGGATTGCAGATTCTTGTCCACCAAGTGTGATGCTAGTAAACTGTTGTTCTTTACAGAAGTTTTCGGCAAAGGTCATCAGCTTTTGTCCAAGGTGTTTTTGGCGTGCTTCTTTAATGACAGCCATCCGTTGTAATTTAATTTGACCATCCTCTAAAGGAAGTAATCGTAGGGTTGCTAAAGCTTTATTCTCTTCATAAAGGACAAAATGAAGTGTTAATGCTTCGTACTCATCAATTTCAAGTTCTAACGGCACGTTTTGTTCGTGAACAAAGACCTCATTACGAATGCGTAGAGCGTCAAGATAAATTTGACTCATCGTGTCTCTCGTATATTTAATTATCATGTTTTTCATCACCTCTCAACGTTAGTATAACTGCAAAAAGTCGATATGCAAACAATTGTTTTTTAAGTCAAAGAAAGTGAACGTTAGTTATTGTTTTTTGATTGCAAAGAATCTTACTTTATGATACGATTCTCTCGTGGATAATTCCACGCTTTTTTTTATTATTAATGAAAAATAAGGAGAGAAAGAAATTATGAATTCTGACCCCGATAGTCAGTCGATGATCGCGCAGATATTATTATTAGTTTTGTTAACAATGATAAATGCCTTTCTATCAGCAGCAGAAATTGCCGTTGTTTCTACCAATCGTAATCGCGTAGAACAAAAGGCAGAAGATGGCGACAAATCGTCACAAAAACTTTTGGAAATTTTAAATGAACCAACAAATTTTTTATCAACAATCCAAGTAGGGATTACACTCGTTAACATTTTATCTGGGGCGTCTTTAGCCGACAGTTTTGCGAGTCGTCTAGCACCACTAATTGGTACAAGTGCTGCAGCGCGTAGCATCGCAACATTTATTGTATTAGCAATTTTAACGTATGTCTCAATCGTATTTGGGGAACTATACCCTAAACGAATTGCGATGAATAAATCAGAAGAAATTGCCCGTTATACTTCAGGTGTGATTCAATTCCTTGGGGTATTAACGAAGCCATTCGTTTGGTTACTATCAGCTTCTACTAATTTATTGTCTCGGATTACGCCGATTACTTTCGATGATGCAGATTCTAAAATGACACGTGATGAAATGCGTTACATGTTGGCAAGTGAAGGCATTCTTGAAGAAGATGAACTTTAAATGTTACAAGGTATTTTTTCTTTAGATACAAAAGTCGCACGTGAAGTCATGGTTCCTAGAACAGATGCCTTTATGGTAGACATACAAGGTGATGTGCCGATAATTTTAAACAAAATTTTATCAGAGAACTTTTCACGTATTCCAGTATACAATGAGGATAAGGATAAAATAATTGGTGTTTTACATACAAAAACCTTATTAAAAGCCGCTTATGATGTAGGATTTGAAAATTTAAACTTTATGGAAGTTATGCAGGAACCGCTTTTTGTTCCTGAAACAGTTTTTATTGATGACTTACTTTATGAATTGAAAAAAACACAGAACCAAATGGCAATCTTACTTGATGAGTATGGTGGTGTCGTTGGGATTGTGACACTTGAAGATTTACTTGAAGAAATCGTCGGTGAAATTGATGATGAATCCGATGAAGTTTCAACATTGTATGAAGTTATTAGTGATCATGAATATATTGTTCAAGGTAAGATGTTAATTACTGAATTTAATAGTGAATTTGGTACGAAAATCGATATGCCTGATGTTGATACAATGGCTGGATATTTGATTACAGCTTTA
>DXBN01000246.1 GCA_019116505.1 Candidatus Enterococcus avicola
GGAAGATTTTAAGTTTCGGACGATGGTGGATTAACAAGGCGTTAAAGCAACAGCGGTAGCTTGTCCGGCAGATCCGAAATTTGTCGAGTATATCGCAGAAATTTACGGGATGTATGCGAGTGTTCAACCAAGTCATATTTGGTTAGATGATGATTTTCGCCATTTCAATCATAAGCCACTTACTCTTGGCTGTTTTTGTGAAGGGCATATGGCTATTTTTAGTCAAAAATTGAGTGACAATTTATCACGCGAAGCATTTGTAGCCCGTGTTTTCCAAAAAGAGCACCCACTAAGGAACGCAGGGTCTTTTTAGAACAGGCAGCACTTGAAATGAATCAAATCGCCGAAGCAATCGCTCAAGCCGTTCACGAAATTTCACCAGAAACGCGTGTTGGTTTGATGTCTTCGCAACCGGAATACCATGCACTAGAAGGTCGAGACTGGCATGCTTTATTTGAAAAATTATCAATTGAACATCCCGCTACTTCACGTCCACATTTACCAAGTTACAACGAAATTCCAGGGTTGAAATACATTCGTGAGTTCAATCGAAATGTTCGTCCAGTGGCGGATATGTTACGGGCGGATGCACGCATGTTACCTGAGTTAGAAAACTATATGTATTCAATGTATGCCAAGTCAAACAAATTTACCCAGTTACAACTAGAGACTACGCTTTTAGTCGGAGCCAAAGGGATTTTATTTAATTTTTACGACATGATGGGCAATGGTGTGGTTCAGTCGTATAATCACCAAAAGATTTTAGCTGAGAGTAAACAACTACTTGATTACAGTGCACAAAAGCCAATTAAACGCCATGAATTAAAAGGTGTGAAAGTGTTGTATAGCCCTAGAACGGTTTATACGCGACATGGTGGTGAGCAAGAAAGTTTAGAGGAAATGTTTCCACGTGAGTTTGAATGGTCAGCATTGTTGTCGACGTTTGGAATTAATAGTACTCTATGGGATATTGAACAAAAAGAGCAACTAAATTCAGAAGTGGTTGCGATTAGCGACCAACTTTTACGTAATTTAAGCGATGAGGCGATTATTGCCTTATTTGAGCACAACCAAGTTCTATTAGACGGTACGAGTGTCGCTATCTTATTTGAACGTCAATTAGCGTATTTAATTAAAGCCAAAAATTATGAGTGGTTAGTGCCACAAACAGGCCAGCATACGTATGAAGAATAGAATGGATCAGAAGCGATTGAAGGGGTCTTTAAAGCACGAATGACTGTGATGCAACAAATTGGTCACTTGGCAAGTGTTGAATATGAATCAGAAGTCGAATGCTTAACGAGTTTGTATAATGAAAATCGTGAAGCTTTTGGAACAGGCATGGCCCAAGTTGCTGGACAGTTCTTTGTTTTACCGATTCGTTATCACTTGAAATATGCGTGGGATGGGCAATATATTAACTACAAAGAAAAAATTATTAAGCGTTTCTTAGCTCAAAGCAAGGTCACTTATTTAATCGATATGCCTGTCGTTCAATTTCAACAAGATGAACAACGTTTGTATTTTACGAATTTTTCACTCGATGATTTTGAAGAAATTCGCCTTTGTTTACCAGAGGAACAACACTTGGAGCAGGTTCCAGTTACTTTAATTTCACGAGATGGTCAACATCAAGTAACTTTGAAAAAACAAGTAGATCATTTTGTACTCCCTTACAAGTTAAAAGCTTATGAGACGATTATCTTAGAGCGTCAATGAAACTAATTTTTCATTAAAAATTATTCAATTTTAGTTGTCAATTGGCCCGTTTTCTGTTTGAATGGATAAAGAGCATTTCTTTCGAGTCAATATAGATGAGGGGTATGTAGGTTATGGCAAAGAAAATTGGGTTTGATCCACAGAAGTATATCGAAGAGCAATCGAAGTATATTTTAGAACGCGTGAACAATTACGACAAATTGTACTTGGAGTTTGGTGGGAAATTAATTGGTGACATGCACGCAAAACGCGTGTTACCTGGTTTTGATGAAGATGCAAAAATTAAATTACTACACAAATTAAAAGACAAAACGGAAATCATCATTTGTGTTTACGCAGGTGATATCGAGCGTAATAAAATTCGTGGGGATTATGGTATCACGTATGATATGGATATTTTACGTTTGATTGATGAGTTGAGTGACTATGAATTAGCCGTTAACAGTGTCGTGATTACTCGTTATAATGGACAACCATCAACAAAAATCTTTATGAATAAGTTGCGTCAACGTGGGATGAAAGTTTACACACATCGTGAGATTGAAGGTTACCCAGTCAATGTTGATCAAATTGTTAGCGATGAAGGTTTTGGACAAAATGAATATATTCCAACAACGAAACCAATTGTTGTCGTAACGGGTCCTGGTGCAGGGAGTGGAAAATTAGCAACTTGCTTGAATCAACTTTATCATGAAAGTCGTTATGGACATACGGGTGGTTATTCAAAATTTGAAACTTTCCCAGTTTGGAATATTCCGTTAAAACACCCAGTCAATATTGCTTATGAAGCAGCAACGGTTGATTTAAAAGATGTTAATATGATTGACTCTTTCCATTATGATTATTATGGAAAAGTAGCCATTAACTATAATCGTGACATTGAGACTTTCCCAATTATTAAACGAACCATCGAACGTATTACCGGTCGTGAAGCAGAATTCCATTCACCAACTGATATGGGCGTGAATCGAATTGGTTTTGGGATTATTGATGATGAGATTGTACAAGAAGCTGCTAGACAAGAAATTATTCGTCGTTATTTTGAAACTGAAAGTAACTATAAAAAAGGCTTAACCGATATTGATGCCTTAAATCGGATGCAAATCATTATGGAAGAACTTGATTTGAAACCAGAAGATCGTAATTGTGTGGCACCAGCTCGTCAGTATTCAGAACGCTTAAAGAGCTTACCTGAATGGGACCAAGAGTTTACTCCACCAGTTATGGCCTTGGAGTTAACCGATGGTACGATTATTACGGGGCGTGGTTCAGAACTAATGGATGCGAGTGCGTCAGCTTTACTTAACGCAATTAAAACATTAGCCAATATTAGTGATGAGATTTTATTATTATCACCAAATATTTTAGAACCCATTCAAAAGTTAAAAACTAAAGAATTAGATGGTCGAGTGACTTCTTTAAATATTTCTGAAATTTTAATTGCCTTATCGATTAGTGCGGTAACCAATCCGACAGCGCAGTTAGCTTACGGAAAATTAAGTGAATTAAAAGATGGACAAGCCCATTCAACCGTTATTTTAAACAAAGATGACGAACAAGTTTTACGTAGTTTAGGAATTTCATCTACTTGTGATCCAAACTTCCCATCAAAAAACTTGTATTATATTTAAGTAAGTAAAAAATCCCTTCACGGTAAAACGTGAAAGGATTTTTTTTTGAAAAATGAAACCAATGTGACCTCAAGGGACTCTAATAAGTAAAAGGAGGGAAAAGATGGAAAAAGGAATGTTAGTACAAAGAGCCAAAGCCGGTGACGAAGCAGCTTTTGAAGAGTTATTAATACTACATACGGAACAATTGTATCGAACAGCTTATTTATATGTCGGGAATCGAGAGGACGCGTTAGATGTTGTTCAAGAAACATCTTACAAAGCTTATGTCGGCCTGAAGAAACTAAAAGAAGTGGAATATTTCTCCACTTGGTTAATTCGTATTTTAATTCGCACGTCTTATGAGTGCATCCGAAAAAAGAAGAAAATTTCGTTTGTTGAAGAAGAAAATGTTCAAGTTTTGAATGAAGCAGATAGAAATCTAAGCAACTCTGAACTGTTAAAGGTCGTTCAACAATTACGTAAGAAGTATCGAGATGTGATTTTATTGCATTATTTTCAAGAGTTAACGGTAAAAGAAGTCTCTCAGGTTCTCGTAATACCAGAAGGAACTGTAAAAACTTATTTATTTCGAGGGAGAAAGCAATTGAAAAAAATATTGAAAGCTGAGGGTTACGATGAATAAACATGAATTCGAGAAAATAAAACAGACGATTGAAGTTCCAGAAGAAGATGTTCGCCAAGCAATTAGAAAAGGCATTCTGATGGGGAAAAATCATGAAACATATTTTAAGAGTCCGATGATTAGACCTAAAGGGATAATCTTAGCGATGGCTAGTGTGGGAATCATTTTAAGCCTTGCAATTGCACCAGTTTCGCAAGCTTTTGCAAGTATTCCTTTTATTGGATCGCTCTATAGTCAGTTCAATGATTTAGTTGGACGAAGCTTAGAGGAACAAGGGCTCGTGACTAAAATCAATGAAGTAAGTGAAGATCAGGGAATTCAGATTGCAATAACGGAAGCTTACTATGATGGCGGAGTTATTGGTGTAGCATTTGAAATGAATGGGCTATTTGATTTTGACGATAATAATCGAAGTGCCTTTTATCAAATTTTTAATGGCGACCCGAATATAGCTGAAACCAAAGAACTCATTTATTTGAGTGAAACGGCTACTGGTTTATCAGGTGTTATCTCTATTGCTTCGAATGTTGACCAACTAGAAGACATAGAAAGTGTCCCACTTGAATTTTTAAGTGTGGGTAAAAAAGAAGGAACTTGGAAATTTAATGTTCCGATTCAAAATTTACCGTATGTAGAAACAGATTTACAAATTACGAGAGAATTATCAGAAGAAAATATTGTCTTGTCGTTTGAATCGTATATAGTGGGAGAAGCATCGGTTGCCTTTGACTATCAAACAACTTTTTTAGCGAGTGAAAAAAATAATCAAATTCGCTTTCAAATTTATGATGAGCAAGGAAACGAGATATCATCTATATCGACAGGGATTTCAAGAGGAGAAGATAAAATTGATGGTAATTTGATTATTTCTAAAAATCGCGGAATCATACTCGATAAGATTCAGGATAAAACATCTTATATCGATATTTTTCCATCTGTGGCACTAATTGATAGGGATCCAAATGACACCATTCCACTTGAGCCTATTCGTATTTATTTTGATGAGTAATTTTTGAGATATTAAATGAAATAGTACCAATAAATCACCAACCCAATTTGTAGTAAAAGAATCATTGGAATACCTAGCGTGAACGCGCGATGTTTGGTCTTGTGGCGAAAAATACGCATACCTAGTAACATTCCTACAGAACCACCTAACCAAGCTGTAATGAAAAGTATTTTTTCAGGGGTGCGACGTTCACGTTTTTTTGCACGGGATTTGTCATTTGACATTAAAAAGAAAGCAAAGAAATTAATTGTTAGTATGTAGAAATAAATCAATGGATAAATATTCAAAAGGAGTCCTCTTTTCTTTTTGGTATAGTAAAAATCGTATAATTATTTTTAAATCTGTGATATTTTTAATACTTAAAATGATGTTTGAAGGAGATGAACGTAGTGAAAAATAAAACGGGTATTGTCCTTGTTGGTTTAAACGGTTCGGGCAAATCAACACTCGCAAAATACGCTGGCAAAAAATTGGGATTCGATGTACTCGAAGTTGAGGACTATTGGTTTGAAAAACAACATGATTACCGAAATCCACGAACATCTTCAAAAGCGAGCCGGTTAATGATGGATGCAATCACACAATCTACAAATGGATTTATTATTGGTGGAAATATTTCCAGTCTTTCAAAAGAGTTAGTATTGAAACTCTCACTGATTGTCTATGTCGATGTTGAAAAAGAGCTCCGAATTCAACGAGTCATTCAAAGAGATAAGGAACGATATGGATCCTTGGAAAAAGGAACGTCTCTTTATAATGAACGGCAAGATTTTCTAACTTTTGTTCAATCTAGAACACCGAACGTTATTTTTTCATGGATGGAAAGAACCAACATCCCAGTGCTTAAAATCGATGGGAAAGCTACACTTGAGAAAAATACAGAGATAATACAACAAAGATTGTTATCATTATAGCCTAAATTTCATTAATAAAAGTAAAAGTTCTCTCTTTTTTTCCCGAAATTGGTTTTCAAATACTAGAAACTTCGGTATCATCATTAAGGTATAGAATTTTATAATGATGGATATAAGGAGAAAATCATGTCAAATGCGATGAAAGATTGGTTTTTGCGTTTCGTCAAAGGGATGTTTATTGGTTCAGGATTTATTTTACCAGGAGTCAGTGGTGGCGCCTTAGCTGCGATTTTTGGAATCTATGAACGAATTATTTCATTTTTGGCTCACTTAACGCGTAACTTTAAAGAAAATGTGCTTTATTTTATTCCCGTTGGATTGGGAGGAATTTTTGGAATTTACCTCTTATCTTTTGGAGTGAGTTTTTTATTAGGCAATTATGAAACAATTATTTTGTGGTTCTTCGTCGGCTGTATTGTCGGTACGGCACCAGCGCTCTGGAAAGAGGCAGGTAAAGAAGGCCGTGATACAAATGACTTAACAATTTTAGTGGTGACTTTTATTTTAGGAATTTTATTCTTATTCTTCGGTCAAAATTTATTTGCAACAGTGGATCAAAACTTCTTTACCTGGATGATTGCTGGTGGACTGATTGCATTAGGTATTATTGTCCCAGGATTAAGTCCTTCAAATTTTTTAGTTTACATGGGTATGTATAAAGCAATGTCCGATGGTATTAAAACACTCGATTTTGGTATTTTATTACCAATTGTGATAGGTGGCTTAGTGGTCATTATTACTTTATCAAAAATCATGGATGCCATTTTCCAAAGTCATTTTTCAAAACTATTCCATTTTATTTTAGGAATCGTTTTTGCTTCAACCATCATGATTATCCCGACAAACTATAGCGGATTTGGTTGGGCACAATACGCTTTGTGTGTGGTTATGATTATTGCCGGTGCTTTATTAGGTAAATGGATGAGTGCGCTAGAAGAAAAATACAAATAAGAGCAAGACATTTAAAGCGTCGTTTTCGACATTTTAAATGTTTTTTTCTTTGACTTTTGAACGACAGATAGATACGATTAGAAAATGACAAAGATAAAGGAGTTGGTTCAATGCAACAATTGGAAATTACTGCGTGTCAACCTGAGGATTTAGAGATTCTAAAAATGGTTGGAATTGAAACGTTTAATGATACATTCGCGGCGCAAAATACGGGTGAAAATATGCAACAATATTTGGAGCGTGCTTATGCAGATGAAAAATTGCTAGAAGAGCTAAGAAATAAAGATAGTTTCTTTTACTTCTTAAAAGATCAAGGAGAAATTTTAGGCTATATCAAATTGAATATTGAGCAAGCACAAACAGAAAAAATTGCTGAAAATAGTTTAGAAGTCGAACGAATCTATATTCGTAAAGCTCATTTTAGAAAAGGCTATGGCAAGCAATTACTGCAATTTGCCCAAGAGAAAGCAAATGATTTTGGAAAAACGACGCTTTGGTTAGGTGTCTGGGAATACAATTTTAATGCGCAATCCTTTTATAAAAAAATGGGGTTTAATCGCATAGGGGAGCACTCTTTTGTTATGGGTGATGATGAACAAATCGATTTTATTTTATTGAAAAATATCGGATAAATCTTTTACATTTTAAAAGCGTCAACAAAATATATATTTTTTTATATATTTTGTTGACGCTTTTGATTTATCGATGTATAATCAATTTGTAAATAACTGTGAAAATTAACACAAAAGGTGATGGAACAGTCATTTAAATAGAAATAACATCATTTTGGTAATTAATAAATATAAAACTTTATATATCAATGTTTTTTTATCATTTTAGAAAGTTATATTTTTTTGATTTCGAAAGTGAATGAATGAACAAACGGGTTTGAAGCTTTTTAAAAAAGGAAGTGGTGAAATGTGACACAATTAAGAGAGCAAGTAAAGTTGATGGGAACCATCATTGATTTACAAATTTATCATGTGAACCCACGACCGATTTTAGATGAAGCCATTGCTCGTTTAAAAATGTATGAGCAACGTTTTAGTGCCAATGACGATCATTCAGAGTTAATGGCGATTAATAAAAAGGCTGGAATTTCACCAGTTGTCGTTCATCCGGAATTATTTGAACTAATACAAATTGGCAAGAACTATAGTTGCCTGCCAGATAGTCATCTAAATATTGCGATTGGGCCATTGATTCAAACTTGGCGAATTGGGTTTGATGATGCGAAAGTTCCAAGTCACGCTCAAATCGATGAATTACTGCTGTTAACAAATCCAGAACAAATTCATTTAGATGCGACGAATCGCAGTGTTTATTTAGCTGTTAAAGGAATGAAAATCGATTTAGGTTGCTTAGCAAAGGGATATATCGCTGATCGCATCATTGATTATTTAAAAAGTGAGGGTGTGACTGCGGCTTTAATTAATTTAGGTGGAAATCTAGTCACTTTTGGTGCAAATCCTAAACAAGCCGACCAACAGTGGCGTGTAGGTGTTCAAAATCCTACCAAGGAACGCAATCAGTCAATGATTGTTTTAAAAACAACGAATCAATCGGTTGTAACTTCTGGAATTTATGAGCGGAAACTTACGAGTAATCAACAAACGTATCATCATATTTTTAATCCAAAAACAGGTTATCCTGTAGAAACACAGGTTGTTAGTTTAACGATTGTCTCAAAATCATCTTGTGATGGTGAAATTTGGACAACTTGTTTATTTGGAAAAACACCAACTGAAATCTTAGCAACGATCAGTCACTTGCCAGAAATAGAAGCGATTATCATTACTGATGATGGCCAAATTTTATATTCAAAAGCATTGGAACAAGTCATTGTTTCTTGAAAAATAAAAAAAGATTTATCATGAGAGGAAGAATTATATGAAAAAAATTATTGGATTAGTCGGAACAAATTCTGATCAATCAACTAACCGCACACTATTACAATTTATTGCTAAACACTTTGGTGAACAAGCAGAGATTGAAGTGCTTGAAATTAAAGAGTTACCGATGTTTGATAAACCTGAAAAAATGGAAGTTCCTGAAATTGTTCAAGCGATGGCAGCTAAAATTGACGAGGCCGATGGTGTGATTATTAGTACGCCAGAATACGACCATGCAGTGACTGCATCATTAATGAATGCTTTAAGTTGGTTGTCTTATGGAATTTATCCCTTTGTTGATAAACCCGTGATGATCACAGGTGCTTCATATGGCACATTAGGTTCTTCTAGAGCGCAGGCACATTTACGTCAAATTTTAGATGCACCAGAATTAAAAGCGCGCATTATGCCAAGTTCAGAATTCTTATTAGGTCATTCTTTACAAGCGTTTGATAGTGAAGGCCGCTTAAAAGACGAAGAATCGATTAAGCAATTAGAAGGTTTATTTGCTGATTTTATGACATTCGTAGAAATTATGAAGCAATTAAATCACGCGCATGCTGAAAATTTAAAAGCTGCTGAAAACTTTTCTTGGGAAAATAACGAAAGATAGGGGAAATCAAAATGAAAATTGTCGGAATCGTCGGCTCAAATGCTGCATCTTCATATAACCGTGTATTATTACAATACATCGCTAAAAAATATAAAAATCTCTTCACGATGGAAGTTTTAGAAATTAAAGATTTACCGCTGTTTAATCAAAGTGATGATCAAACAGATAGCCCAGCAGTACAATACATTAATCAAAAAATTAAAATGGCTGATGGTGTAATTATTGCGACACCAGAACACAATCATACGATTCCAGCGGCATTAAAAAGTGCGTTAGAATGGTTATCATTTAATATTCATCCATTAGAAAATAAGCCAGTCATGATTGTTGGAGCGTCATATTATACACAAGGTTCTTCACGTGCCCAATTGCATTTACGTCAAATTCTCGATGCACCAGGTGTGAATGCAATGGTGATGCCAGGAAATGAATTTTTATTAGGCAATGTCAAAGAAGCTTTTGATGAAAATAACAATTTAAAAGAACAACGCACGATGGATTTTTTAACAATGTGTTTGAAAAACTTCAAAAAATTTGTCGATGTTGTGTCAGTGATGCAAGGTCCAAAACCAGCATTACCAAAAGAAGATTTACATGCAACAGGTACCGTTGAAACAACGGTTGAAGGCATTGATATGAGTGCAGGTGATTGGTTAGAGCAAGCTTCTGCTAAAACAAAGGCTGCAAAAGGCAGTGATTACGTTGAATTGAATCGTGGATTACTAACAGTCGATCAATTAAATTATTTCTTAGCTTCCATGCCAATGGAATTAACGTACGCCGATCATAATAATCAATTCTTGTACTATAACAAAACGATGGAAGCGGGCGAAATGTTAGCGGCACGCACACCAGATCAAGTCGGCAACTCTTTAGCGGATTGTCATCCTGAATCTGCACTAAAGAGTGCCGAGTGGGTGATTCAACAACTACGTTCAGGTGCAACAGATTGCGTTCGTGTTCATGTACCAAAAAATGTTCCTGAAAAATACATTGTTCATAATTACCAAGCCATGCACGATGAAAATGGCAATTACGTGGGTATTAACGAATACATTCAAGATTTAAAACCAGTGATTGAATGGTACTTAGAGCAAACGGGTCAAGAACTCGTAGGTGGAAAAAATGTCGACGGAGTATCAAGTGCTTCTGTAAAAGAGGGAGAAGAAATAGTTGATGGTGTTTCAGGGGCTTCAGAAAAAGCTTGATAAATCGAAAGAATCAGGATTGTGAGCAAAAATGCTATCTGCTTCATTGAAAACATGGTATGCTAGAGGGCGATAGAAAGGACGGATGGGGATTGAAGAAAATATTTTATTTAAGCATCGCAGGAGTTGCATTTGCCTTAGGGACGATTGGAGTGTTTGTACCATTTATCCCAACGACAGGCTTTTACGTACTGACAAGCTTTTGCTTACTGCGGAGTTCTGAAAAACGCTACAATCAATTCGTCCAATCAAAATACTACCAAAGTTATGTTGTGGATATATTTATTCGTAAAAATATTTCGACACGCGGTCTCATCCGCATGTTTCTTTTAATGGGCGTTGTTTTTGCCTTGCCGATTGTCATCGTGTCCTCTATTTTTCTCAAAGGGTTTTTATTTGCCATTTATTTAGCCCATGTGATTGGTTTGACATGGTATTTGAAATTTCACCCAAAGAAAAAAACACTGACTAAAGGTGTCTTTAGTGAGGAACGCTAACTTGAATCAATGAATGATCAGACTGAAAGAAGGAGACTTCGATCAGTCTTTTTTTTGTTTTTAAAATAGAAAAAAGAACTACGACATCAGTCGCAGTCCTTTTTAAAAAAATTAATCTGTAAAGTTATCGAAGTAACCTTGGATGTAAACCATTGGTGTTCCTTTATCGCCACTACCTGAAGTTAAATCAGACAATGAACCAATTAAGTCCGTTAATTGGCGAGGTGTTGTTCCTTGTGCTTCCATGTTACCAACTAAATCTGCTTGTTTGTTTTTAATGTGTTCAGAAATTGCTGCTTTTAATTCTTCGCCTTTTAGGTGAGCAAAGTTGTTATCTGCTAAGTATTTCAATTTGATCTCATTTGGTAGACCGTCTAAGCCAGAAGTGTAAGCTGGAGAAACAACTGGATCAGCTAGTTCCCAAATTTGTCCAACTGGATCTTTGAAAGCACCATCACCATAGATCATCACTTCGATGTTTTTACCAGTTTTTTCTTTTAATTGCTCTTGAATCGCGTCAACAATTGGTTGCGCATTGTTAGGGAATAGTTTGATACTATCTTCAGTCGCTTTGTTTGAACCTAGTAGACCGTAAGCTTCGTTAAAGCCACTACCGTTATGTGATTGCGATAAAATATCATCTAAACCATAAACACTGTTTGCGCCATTTTCTTTTAAGATGCGTTTTGAACGGAAACGAGAATGGATGTCACAAGTTAACACATCAGTTGTGTATTCTAAAATTGTTTTGGCATTATTAGAGAAGATAACTTCGCAAGTTGCGCCTTCACCTTCGATTAATGATTTATAAAATTCAATGTAATCCACACCAGTGAATGGGTGAGTAATTACACCAAAATGTTTACGGAAGTCTGATTCTGATAAAACGTCTGTCCAAGGATTGATTCCTTTGCTGTCTAAATCTTCTAAAGCGACTAAGTGGTTACCAACTTCATCAGATGGGTAGCTTAACATTAAGACAACTTCTTTTGCCCCACGTGCAATTCCACGTAATAGGTTTGAGAAGCGGTTACGGCTTAAAATTGGGAAAATAAGACCAATTTTTCCATTTGGATATTTTTCTTGAATGTCGGCGGCGATATCATCAATTGTCGCATAGTTTCCTTGCGCACGAGCAACGATTGATTCTGTAATTGCGATAATATCTTTGTCCTCGATAGCATAACCTTCTGATTGTGCTGCGTTAATGACAGTGTCAACAGTAATTCCTACGATATCATCACCTTGGTTAATGATTGGTCCTCTTAGGCCACGTACAACGGTTCCTACAGCTCTTGTCAATTGAATCTCTCCTCTGATTAATACTTATTTTTGATATCACTCTTATTACTGGTTTACTATACCATAAAGTCATGGTATAAATAAAATTAATGTTAGTAATATCTGAGATAAGGAGTGCTTATATGATAGGGAATCTTGATTTATATCGTATTTTTAATATCGTCAGTAAAAATAGTAGCTTTTCGCAAGCCGCACAAGAACTTTATATGACACAATCAGCGGTCAGTCAGGCAATTATGCGTTTAGAAAAAGAGTTAGACCAGCAGCTTTTTTATCGAACTTCAAAAGGGGCGGTTTTAACAAATGAAGGAAAAATGTTATACGAACATATTCATTCGGCAATTGGAATGATTCAAGTCGGAGAAGAAAAACTTTCGGCATTAAAAACCTTAGAGACTGGCCATTTACGAATCGGTGTTGGGGATACGATTTCTCGCTACTATTTACTACCCTATTTAGAAGAATTTCATGAGAAGTATCCAGGGGTCAAACTTACAATTTTAAATGGAACCACTACGGAAATTGTCCGCTATCTTCGTTCGGGGCAAGTGGATGTTGGTATCTGTAATTTACCAATCGAAGATGAACAAATTCATGTTACCCAAACGTTAAAAGTACATGATACATTCATCGCTGGTGAGGCCTTTCGTGATTTGAGTGAACGAACCCTTTCAATTGAAGAATTATTGACGCAACCTTTAATTTTTTTAGAAAATAAATCAAATGCTAGACGTTACGTTGAAAATTATTTCACGCAAAAAGGTTATCAATTAGCACCAGACTTTGAACTTGGTTCTTCGGATTTAGTCTTAGACTTTGCTCGGATTAATTTAGGCGTGGCATGCGTGATTCGCGAATTTTCACAATATCATTTAGATAAACAAGTTGTTTTTGAAATCCCACTAGAAGAACCGATTCCTAGTCGGGCAATTGGGATTTGTTACTTGAAAAATGTTTCTTTATCACCAGCAGTTAAAATATTTGTGGAAAGCATTGAAGCGGAAAAAAACGTGAAAGGTTAAAAAAAGAAAAGCAGATTATATGAGATATGTTACAATGGGATTATTATGAAAGAATGGAGATCGAAATGGATATTCAACGTTTTATTGACGCACGAAAAGCCATGGGGCTATCACAAAAAGAGTTGAGTGATGGTATTTGCACACAAGCAACTTTGAGTCGTTTTGAAAATAACGGACAAATCCCGACAGTTAAAATTTTGATTCAATTGTGCCATCGTTTAAATATTAGCCTAGGAGAACTTTTCCCAGAAGTCGGAGTCAAAGAAACAGATATTAACCGAAAACTAGGAAAAGCAGAGTTTAATTTTATTTTACGCGAATATGAAAAAGCCGAAGAAATCTTAGATCAAATTCAAGTAGAAGCGCTACAAGAGGAACGTCAACATTGGTATTATGATTACTTAAAAGGTTATTTAATTGCTTTACAAAATGGTCCGACATCGGATGCTTTCTTTTACTTTAATCGAATTATTGCCGAGGCTCCAGCAGAAGAAACTGATATATTAACCTTGTTGGCTTATACAGGAATGGGGCTTTTGTATGAAAACTTGAACGAAAGAGAAAAAGCTGAATACTTCTTTAATAAAGCGATTACCGATGTTTATCAATACCCAATTAAAGAGACCCATGATATTTGGCGCTTACTGAATATTTTATATTATTGTGGCTCATTTTATGCTAATAGTGGGGATTATGAAACGAGCGATGCATTACTGACGCATGGTGTGGCGATTTGTTCAGATAACCACGTAACGTATTATTTGGCTAGAATGACTTTTCAATTAGCTAAAAATGCCTTGGTTCAAAAAAAGGAACCACAAGAAATTATTGATTTGTACTATGATACAAGGGCCTATGCCAAAATTAATAAAAATATGATTGGATTACAGAAATTGGAAGATTTTAAACAACAATTATTAATGGATCCAGCTTTTGCGGGCTTGATTGGTTAAGGAAATGAAAAGGGGAATTTTTGGCAGTGAGAAAAAGAGTAGTTAAGTGGATTTGTTTGATTGGTTTGATTTTACCAATGTTTGGTACATCGATGACTGTGTTGGCAGAAGAAGAGCCGACAATGATGGATTTGATTCAAGCCGCAGGTTATACCGTCGATGAAATGCATCGACCAAAATCAATCGTCTTGATTGATGCGAATACGGGGAAATATTTATGGGGCGAAAATCCAGATTTAGCCCATAATCCAGCGAGTATTATGAAATTAATGACTTTATATTTAGTTTACGAGGCGATGGAGCAAGGGAAATTTAGCTTAGACACAACCATTGTTGGCAACGATCGTTATCAACAAATGTCACAAATCTATGCATTAAGTAACGCACCAATCATTACGGGTGTTGAATACCCTGTTCGTGAGTTAATTCCGATGTTATTGGTACCATCTTCGAATGTTGCGACACTGATGTTAGCTGAGTTGGTTGAACCAAATCCGGTTATCTTTTTAGAAATGATGAATGCCAAAGCAGCTGAGTTAGGCATGAATCATACGAAAATTTACAATGCTACTGGTGCCGCTATTTTTGCTTTTGATGGACTCTATCTACCTGAGGGGATTGATGGTAGTACGTTACAAACTCAAGCAGATAATGAAACGACTGCTAGAGATTTAGCGATTTTAGTTTATCATTTATTGAAATTGAATCCTGATGTTGTCCAATATACGAACCAAGCACAAGTGACAACGATGCAAGGAACACCGTATGAAGAAACTTTCGATAGTTATAATCACTCATTACCTGGCTTGAAACACGCTTATGAAGGCGTCGATGGTCTAAAAACGGGATCAAGTCAATCAGGTGGTTTCAATATCGCGATGACTGGTCAACGTGGAGAGATGCGTTTGATTACGATTGTTTTGGGTGTCGGTGACTGGGCTGATCAAAATGGAGAGTATTACCGTCAACCTTTTGCAAATGCAGCCTTTGAATATGGTTTTACTCAGTTTTCATATCGTGAAATTTTAAGTCCAGGAGAACATACGGTTCAAGATGAAAAAATTATTTTAGAAGAAAGCCTGTTTGATACTGTTCGAAACGAACAAGATTTGTCAATGATAGTTGAAGGTGATCAGATTCATTTGGCCAATGGACTATCAACTATTTCAGATAATATTCCACAAGTAACCCAAACGGTGACAAAAGTGAAGACACCAGAAGTTGTGGTACAAGAAGTAACTGAAAAAGTCGGGAGCGTATTGAATCTTGATTTCTTCGGTTCCAAATTGGGACTAGGAATTGCTCTAGGAATAGGGATTTTAGTTCTGTTAATTATTTTAATCGTTGTATCTAGTATTCAAAATAAACGTCGCCGTCGTATAGCGCGTCAAAATCGCGGACGAAGATAAGTGTCTATAATAACGAGGAGGATGATATTCATCATCGCCCTCGTTATTTTTTTAGTTTTTTTTACTATTTCTCATTTTTTACCAATGCCCTTTTATAGAAAATAATGTATAATATTCAAATTGAAGCGTGTTTTACTTATAATTATTAATGAAAGGAAGAATATTTTGAAGAAAAATAAAGAAGTAAGGGTCAAAAAAGATTTTACAAAAATGAAGACCCCCCATATTTATGTCATTATTTTTGGAGTGGTTCTTTTTTCTTGGCTTTTAACATTTCTAGTTCCAGCCGGGAAATTCAGTACAGAAGAAATTGAATACGACGATGGACAAGGAGGTGTTAGTACCAGAACGGTTCTGAAACAAGATTCTTTCCGATACGCCCATCCTTTAGATCAAGAGTTTGTCTTTGATCAATTAGAAGATTTACAAAACAATCCGGATAAAATGGAAGAGTTAGCCATTCCAGAAGAAGGATTGGAAGCCGTTTTAGCAAGTGGCGAAGCTGATTTAACACAAGAAGCTTTGGATGAAATTGCTTTAACAGATGATACATTGTACGATTTATATGGCATGGAAATCTATGACACAAGTAAAAAACTTCATCGTACAGCTCGTGTTTGGGGAACCGATGACACTGGTGGTTTTGGATTTTTAAACTTTGTTTTTGAAGGGTTAACTTCTGGGGACAAATACGGTTCAGCTGTTGGTATCGCCGCATTGATTTTAGTTGTTGGTGGTGCTTTTGGAATTATTATGCGTACAGGCGCAATTGAAGCTGGTATTTTTGCCTTTATTAGTAAAACAAAAGGGTTGGAACGTTTAGCGTTACCACTATTATTCTTTGCCTTTTCTTTTGGCGGCGCGACTTTTGGGATGGCAGAAGAAGTGATTCCATTTGCGATGATTATGGTACCGTTCGTGATTGCACTTGGTTATGATTCAATCGTGGCCGTTACCGTCACCTACGTGGCCTCACAAATCGGTAACGGAACGTCCTGGATGAGTCCTTTTAGTGTGGCGGTGGCTCAAGGGATTGCGGGTGTACCAGTACTGTCTGGTGCAACTTTCCGTTTAATTATGTGGGTGGTTATCACTAGTTTATCAGCAGCCTATCTAATGGTTTATGCAGAAAAAATTCGTAAAAATCCTGAAAAATCATTAAGTTACAAAACGGATAATTACTTCCGTGAGCATATTCAAAAAACAAACGAAGAGAACAAGCCTTTCTTATTAGGTCATAAATTAGTCCTTATCGAAATGTTAATCGTTCTAGTTTGGATTATCTGGGGTGTCACTCAAAAAGGTTACTACATTCCAGAAATTGCTTCACAATTCTTTGTGATGGGATTAGCTGCAGGGATTATTGCGGTAATCTTTAATTTAGAAGGTATGAGTATTAATGACGTGGCTGCTTCTTTCCAATCAGGTGCCGCTGATTTAGCCGGAACAGCGATTGTTGTTGGGATGGCAAAAGGAATTTTACTTGTATTAGGGGGCTCAGATGCAAACGTGGCCTCTGCTTTAAATACTGTTTTACATAGTATTGGAACGGTCTTAGTCGGAGTACCAGCTTGGTTTGGTGCTTGGGTAATGTATATTTTCCAAAGTTTATTCAACTTAGTTGTGACATCAAACTCTGGACAAGCTGCTTTAACGATGCCAATTATGGCGCCATTAGCGGATATTGTTGGAGTACCGCGCCAAATCGCCGTTTTAGCTTACCAATTAGGTTCAGGCTTTATGGATGCCTTCACACCGGTTTCAGCTAGTTTGATTGGTGTGCTTGGTGTCGCTCGTATTGAATGGATTAAATGGGCAAGATTCCAAATTAAAATGCAAGGATTCTTATTCGTATTAGGTTCAATCTTCATTATGATTGCCATTGCAATTGGCTTGCAGTAAAATTAAAAGGGTGCTGGGATGGTCAACGCCATCTCAGCTTTTTTTTGAGGATGGGGCTAGCGCTCTGTAAATAGTCTTTAATTCAAACGGCATTTCTAGAGCTGTCACTCGGAAATAAGCTATCTTTCGATAAAAATCCAAGAACGATTTTTTCGTAAGCTTTGCTTATTTCTCGTGCCAAAACGCTCTAGA
>DXBN01000247.1 GCA_019116505.1 Candidatus Enterococcus avicola
AAATCAAAGCTTAAACCTTTAGAAAAAAATAATATATGTCGGTTGATTGACACAGTAAAATACTGTGCCTCAACCGAAGCCGATTCATCTACACGACTAAAGTCGCGAGTGTTCTCGGCTAGTTAATAAATTTTAGTGTTAAGACTGTAACGATTTTATCGTGACTATTTTTTGGGGCGTTATTCTTATACTTTGTTTATGTGGCGATGATGGTTTATTTCTACCCATAAACAATGAAAATAACTGATTTAAGCAATTTATATAGAATATCAGATAGGAGCTTCAACACCTTGGATTTATTTTTCGGATGTTGTTTTAAGTGAAAATGGGCTCAAAATAATGAACGTTAATCAAAAAGATGAGACTTTTTGATTAACGTTATTTTTAAATAATACAATCGCTTAATCTTCCTGAAATTATTCGATTAAGTGATTGTTATTTGATTATTTGTGGAACCGGTTGCGTTGAAGAGGGAATACAGTAAATAAGGAATTTAAATGTATTTTAAAAAATATCCTTTATAGATATAAAATATAAAACTTAAAAATTTATATTGAAATCGCTTGCTTTTTACCGCAATCGGTTGCATAATAGACTTATCAAAGAAAAGGGGGCTTTAAAATGATAAATAAACGAATGAAAAAATGGGGAACAGGATTTTTAACAGCAGGCTTACTTTTAACATTGGCAGCTTGTGGCAATGCAGCCGAGCAAGGTGATGGAGGTAAAACGCCAGACAGTGGTTCAGAAGCAGGGGCAGTTGAAATTGATATTTTCCAATTTAAAGTCGAGTTTAAAGATCAATTTGAAGCGTTAGCAAAAAAATATGAAGAAGCCAATGAAGGTGTTAAAATCAACATTGAAACCGTTGGTGGTGGTTCTGACTACGGTGCAGCTTTAAAATCTAAATTCTCATCAGGTAATGAACCAGATATTTATAATATTGGTGGACCAGAAGATGTTAATATGTGGCAAGAAAACTTAATTGATTTAAGTGATACAAAAGCTGCTAGTGAAGCATTAGAAGGCACATTAACTGGTGCAACGAAAGATGGAAAAGTTTTAGGATTACCATATAACATCGAAGGATATGGTGTCATCTATAATAAAGAAATTTTTGAAAAAGCAGGCATTGATGCAACAGTAATTAAAACATTAACAGATTTAGAAAATGCAGCAAAAACTTTAGATAGTAAGAAGGAAGAATTAGGTTTAGAGGCACCATTTGCTTTAGCAGCTAAAGAATTATGGATTACAGGACTTCATTCAGGTAATGCGTTCTTAAATGCTGAGTTTGATAATGACGTGATGAAAGCATTTGAATCAAAAACAGTTGAATTCAAATACAGCGATCAATTCAAGAAATATATTGATATTAGTAACGAATACTCTGTGCAACCAACGAATAGTTTAGACTACTCACAACAAATTGAACAATTATTCTCAAATGGAAAAGTTGCGATGACACAACAAGGAAACTGGGTATATCCAACAATTGCAGATATTAATCCAGAGTTAGCTGAAAACATCGGTATTTTACCAATTCCAATTGATGGCGTAACTGAAGGAACAATCCCAGTTGGCGTGCCAATGTATTGGGGCGTAAATCCAAATGGTTCTGAAGAAGAAATCCAAGCTTCAAAAGATTTCTTAGATTACTTATACACTTCAGAAGAAGGTAAACAAATTGTTTTAGAAGAATTCAAATTCGTTCCTGCATACAAAGGCTACGATACAGATAAAATTTCTGATCCATTATCTAAAGATGTATACACATACTATACAGAAGGCAAAACAACTGGTTGGGTATTCATGGGCTATCCTGCAGGTTGGGGAGAGCAAACTTTAGGTGCTGAAATCCAAAAATATGTAGCAAAAGATGCAACATGGGAAGAAGCAATGCAATCAGCTAAAGACAAATGGGCTGAAGAAAGAAAATAATACATGCGGAAGTAAGAGAGAGCTTTTCGCTTTCTCTTCTTCTTTTAAAAGATAAGCAGGGGGGATTTTGATGACACATCAAAAGAAAACGTGGTTCTATATGTTTTCCGCGCCAGTAGTAATTGCGCTCATTTTAGTCGTGATACTTCCATTTTTCTATGGAATTTATTATTCATTCACAGAATGGAATGGCGTTTCAAAAGAGATATTTGTCGGTATGAGCAATTATATTAAATTGATGCAAGACCAAGAATTCTGGTCAGCAATGTGGTTTACAGTCAAGTTTTCAGCAGTGACAATTGTTTTAATTAACGTCATTGGATTAGGTTTGGCACTGTTAGTTACCAATAAGTTTAAAGGGGCAAACTTATTACGTACAATCTTTTTCATGCCGAACTTAATTGGTGGGCTTATCCTAGGTTTCATTTGGCAATTTATTTTTATCAATGCTTTTTCTGCTTTAAGTGAAATTTTTAATTCACCTGGATTAAAAACATGGCTTTCGACAACTGAAACTGGTTTTTGGGCAATGGTTATCGTTATGTGTTGGCAAATGTCAGGTTATGTCATGGTTATTTACATCTCTTATTTACAAGGGGTCGATGAATCATTATTGGAAGCTTCTGATTTAGACGGTGCTTCTGATTTCCAAAAATTTTGGTTTGTTAAATTCCCGTTAATCATGCCAGGATTTACCGTTAGTTTGTTTATGACGTTGTCTAACGCTTTTAAACTGTACGATCAAAACTTGTCTTTAACAAATGGTGGACCTTATAAGTCAACGCAAATGATTTCGATGAATATCTACAATACGGCTTTTGTGGAAAATAAAATGGGCTATGCACAAGGGAAAGCAGTCATTTTCTTCTTATGTGTGGCAATCATTTCCCTAACACAAGTTTATGTCACAAAACGAAAAGAGGTTGAAGCATAATGAAACAAGGATCAAAACAGATAGGAAAAGCCTTTCTTGGGCTAGCGTTAGGTCTAGTATGGTTGATTCCTTTTTACTTAATGCTAACCAACTCTTTTAAAACCAAACAAGAGATTTTTACCAATCCGCTAAAAATTCCGCAAAATTTTACGTTAGAAAATTATCCGGAAGCATTCGCTCAATTAGATTTTATGAAAACATTAGCCAATTCATTAATCATTACAGTCGTTTCAGTTGTGATTATTATTGTTTTCTCGGCAATGGCAGCTTATGCACTTGAGCGTGTGAAATCAAAATTGAGTATTGTTATTTTTATGACATTTGTTGCTGCGATGCTTGTACCTTTCCAATCGGTGATGATTCCGTTAATTACCATTTTTGGTAAAGCACAAATGCTAAATCAAGTCGGTATCATTTTTATGTACCTTGGATTTGGCGGAAGTATGTCAATCTTCTTATACCATGGAGCGATGAAATCGATTCCTCGAGCACTTGATGAAGCAGCAATTATTGATGGCGCCAATCGTTGGCAATTGTTCTGGAAAGTTATTTTCCCGATGTTAAAACCAACGACAGTAACGGTGGCGGTATTAAATACAATGTGGATTTGGAATGACTACCTATTACCATCGTTAGTTATTAACTCACCAACGACACAAACAATTCCATTGAAAATGTTCTTTTTCTTTGGACAATATACCAAACAATGGCATTTAGCGTTAGCTGGATTAGTGATTGCTATTTTACCGGTAATCATTTTTTACTTCTTCATGCAAAAACAAATTATTAAAGGCGTTTCTGACGGCGCTGTTAAATAAGAAAAAAACAGGAATGCGGCATAAGTCGCATTCCTGTTTTGCTATTTGGCGATAATTTTAGGTAATCGAATCGTGATTTTCGTCCCTTCACCCAGTACAGATTGATAAATGATAGTACCTTTATCCCCATAGTAAAGGTTCATTCGTTGCTGAATATTGAAGATACCATAATGTTGACCCTGTTGTGATTCTAATATCGCTGCGATTTGTTCTGTACTCATGCCTGCACCATTATCAATAATCTCGAAGTAAATGGCGCCGTCATCCTCATAGCCATTTAAGTGAACCACACCACGCCGCCCATCTTCAATATGATCAATCCCGTGGAAAATGGCATTTTCGATAAAAGGCTGGATAAGAAGATTCATAATCTCATAGGGATACAGTGTTGTATCGATATCAGTCTTAAAATCAAACGAATCGCGATGCATTTTTAATTGAATTTGAGTATAAGCAATCGTTAAATCGAGTTCTTGTTTAACACTTAGGCGATTTTTCCCATTATTTAAACTTAAACGATAAAAAGCTGAGAGTAACTGGGCCATTTCACTAATTTCTTGATTACCAATCATAATCGCTTTATTATTTATCAGTGATAATGAATTATAGAAAAAATGCGGATTGATTTGCGCTTGTAA
>DXBN01000248.1 GCA_019116505.1 Candidatus Enterococcus avicola
GCTTTAAATATTGGTAATTTGCCTAAAACATCGGCTGATATTGTTGTTATTGAGGAGTTTTCATTAAATCGTCGTTTAATTGAACAAGCTCGTGACAAAGGAAAAGGGATTGCTGTTTGGACGGTTAATCGTGAAGAACTTGTCCGTCGAGCGTTTGGTTTAAACGTGGATGGAATTATTACGAATGAGCCGAGTCGGGCTTATCAAATCCGTGACACATTTGACCAATAGCGAACATTAGCCCAACGTGTTAAAGAATTATTAGAATAATAGTTAAAAGTCGTATAATTTTAGTGCAAACGATAAAATTAATCGGATTTAAATGAGAAAATTTGTCATTTCAGCAAAAAAGACTTGAAATGTCTTGCGATTTTGATTCATACTAGAGGATAATAAGGACAGTGAACAAAAAGGGAGTTTGATAAAGATGGCTTTTTTATCCGATATTGAAATTGCAACAAATGCAAGAATGCAACCAATTCAATCAATCATTGAGAATTTAGGGGTATCAGAGGATAATTATGATTTGTATGGGAAATATAAAGCAAAACTAAATATCCGTAGTTTGGAACAACTTGAGGAACGACCAAATGGGAAATTAATTTTAGTCACTGCGATTACGCCAACGCCTGCGGGTGAAGGTAAAACGACAACTTCGGTCGGACTGGCAGATGGTTTATCGGCCATTGGCAAAAATGCAATGTTGGCCCTTAGAGAGCCTTCTTTAGGTCCTGTTTTTGGGATGAAAGGTGGGGCAGCAGGTGGTGGTTACGCGCAAGTTGTTCCGATGGAAGATATTAATTTACATTTTACCGGTGATTTCCATGCAATTAGTTCAGCTAACAACCTGTTAGCAGCGCTGTTAGATAATCATATTCATCATGGCAATGCTTTGCAAATTGATTCGCGTCGCATTACTTGGAAACGCGTGGTGGATATGAATGATCGCCAGTTACGTCATATTGTAAATGGACTTCAAGGAAAAGCTAACGGTGTACCAAGAGAAGATGGTTTTGATATAACAGTTGCCTCTGAGATGATGGCGATTTTATGTTTAGCCAATAACATCACGGATTTAAAAGAAAAATTAGCCAAAATTATTGTCGGTTATAACTATCAGGCGCAACCAATAACTGCTGGTGACTTAAAAGCAACGGGTGCGTTAGCAGCTCTCTTAAAAGATGCGATTCATCCTAACATTGTCCAAACATTAGAACAAACACCGGCTTTAATGCATGGTGGTCCTTTTGCGAACATTGCTCACGGCTGTAATAGTATTTTAGCGACGAAAATGGCTCTGAAGTATGCTGATTACTGTGTGACAGAAGCAGGTTTTGGTGGCGATTTAGGTGCTGAAAAATTCATCGATATCAAATGTCGTATCGCTGATTTAAAACCGGATGCTGTTGTTTTAGTTGCAACAATTCGTGCTTTAAAAATGCATGGCGGTGTTGCGAAAGCAGAACTAGGAACAGAAAATATTGATGCTGTCTTAGCCGGTTTACCGAATTTAGAACGTCATTTGCATAACATGCAAGAAACATTTGGCTTGCCTGTTGTCGTGGCAGTTAATCAGTTCCCAACTGATACCGCAGCTGAACTGGAAGCTATCCAAGTGGCCTGCCAGGCACGAGGTGTTGACGTTGTGATTTCAGAAGTTTGGGAAAAAGGTGGCGCAGGGGGAGTGGCCTTGGCTGAGAAAGTCGTGGAACTCGCTGAAAAAGAAAATCATTTCCAATTTTCTTATGACTTAGAAGATGCGATTGAAGAAAAATTGAACAAGATTGTTCAAAAAGTCTATGGGGGAACAAAAGCTGTTTTAACACCAACTGCGCGTTTTGAAATGAAAGAATTAGAACGTTTAGGCTTTGGCGATTACCCAATTTGTATGGCTAAAACACAATATTCATTCTCCGATAACCCAACACTGATTGGTGCACCAACCGATTTTGATGTGACGATCCGCCAGTTAAAAGTCTCTGCAGGTGCCGGCTTTATTGTCGCATTAACAGGGGCGATGATGACGATGCCAGGCTTACCTAAAGTACCAGCCGCAGAGGGCATTGATTTAGATGCGGATGGGAATATTAGTGGTTTATTTTAAGCGATACCTAAAATATTCATAGACAAATATAAATCCCATGAGATCAATGGTTTTAATCAATTGATTTCATAGGATTTTTTCTATTTTAAGATTTTGGGGTAAAAACGATTATGTCTTATTATTTTTTCTCTGTAAATCCTTGCTCTAGGAGCATTTCTTCTGAGCGTTTCAAGCTGATACCATTTGACACATCGCCTTCAAAGACCATCCCGGCAATATCACGAATTTCTTCGACATCAGCGACAGAATAATCAATTTCCACAACTTCAACTAAATGATTTTCTTTATAATCAATTTTTTCAGTGAGTCCATCATGTCCTTGATACTCTGCGGCAATGGGATCAAGGATGGCTTGGGCGTCTTCTTTTGTTGTTACGCCAAGACTCGTATAAGGCATCGTGTTAATCGTTTTTTGATGAGTTACCTTATCCCCTTCATAAGTAAAAATCATTTCGACATTCATGCTAGGATCTTCCTTGACATACGTTTTTGACTTGGAAGAAGCTCCCTCGCTACAAGCAGCAAATACTACAGTAACAAATAACAATAATAAGCTAAAAAAGCCTTTTTTCATTGGTCGTTTCATTCGAATCGCCTCGCATTCATATAATAAATGTATAATTTTAAGTGTATCCCGTCAATTTTACTGCTTAAAATTTTCAAATTGCATAGAAGAAGAAAATAAAAGCGATTGATACTGTTTTTTTATCATTGAGAACGGTACAATATAGAAAACGTTTGCTTGAAAAGGAGAAAACAAAAATGAACATTGAAAAAGAGTCGAAAATCCTTTTTATTGGGGATTCAGTCACAGATGTGGGGCGTGATTACCAAAGTTATCCAGGCAGTTTTGATAGTTTAGGAAATGGTTATGTCGCGCTTATCTCGCAAGCTTTAACCGCTATCTATCCCGGTCATTTACTTAAGGTGATGAACAAAGGCATCAATGGCAATCGCGTCACGGATTTAGCCGAGCGTTGGCAAACAGATGTCCTTGATTTACAGCCGGACTATGTCTCGATTTTAATTGGGATTAATGACGTTTGGCGTTTCTTTGATCAACCGTTTCAACATCCAACAGATTTGGTCAGTTTAAATCTATTTGAAGAAACGTATCAGCAGCTAATTGATCAAACAAAAGCGAAGGTTAAAGGAATCTTTTTATTAAGTCCATTTATGTTTGAAACCAATCTTGAGGACCCGATGTTTAAGCAATTAAAGCAGTATCAGGCAGTCGTGAAGATGTTAGCTGAGAAAAATGAATTACAATTTATTGATTTGCAAGTGGTTGTTGACAAATATTTAGACAAACAATCGAGCTATATTTTATCAGGGGATCGTGTCCACCCGAATCAAAATGGTCATTTTCTAATTGCTAATGCGCTCTTAAAAGAAATGGGGTTTGAATTTGGAAAATAAAATTCATTTACAAACGATTGATCCAGAGACATTGAGTGTTGCTTTGGAAAAAATTTTCTCAAATCAAAAGTCGGAAGTTGGAATTGAAGACTTACCAGAAAAATTGCTGGCCTTTGCTGTATTCGATCAAGACAAAATTGTGGGTGGTATTCTTGCTAAACAATCCTATGAATCCATCTATATTAATTTATTAGCAGTGGATCCGGCTTACCGAGAGCAACGAATAGGTAGCCGTTTGATGAAGAAAATTGAGGAGTTGGCAATAATACAAGGAACTATCCAAATTACACTGACGACGATGAGTTATCAGGCATTAGGCTTTTATCAAAAACAAGGTTATGTCGTTTTTGGCTCGTTAGAAGACATGCCGATGCGTGGTGTCACGAAATATTATTTACATAAGCGTTTAAAAGCGTAAGGATTTGTAAAAAATGAAAAAAGCAATCAAAGATTTGGTATACTAAGACCATAACATTGATTGTTTTCTTTTTGTGTTTCGCTAAAGCAATCAATTTGAGGAGATGAAT
>DXBN01000249.1 GCA_019116505.1 Candidatus Enterococcus avicola
AAAATAGTCATAGCAACAACTGCTGACCAGAAAATACTTAGCTGGATCCCAATTTGCGGTAAGGCAAAATAGGTAAAGAAGATAATCAATAATAAAGGCAGGTTTCGTATAATATCAACAACAAACATCACAATTGTCGATATTACAGGAATCTTCATAAAACGTAAGGTTCCTAAAATTCCACCGATAATGAAACTTAAAATAATTGAAACGACAGCAACTTGCAAAGTAACGAGTAAGCCATCTAATAAAAACCGGATGTTAATCCATGAAAATGCTGATAAGAAATCCATCTTACTCCCCCTCTAGTTTGTTATGCTATAACGTTCCTCAATGTATTTCATCAAATAAGAAATTGGCAATGTAATACATAAATAAATGAAACCTATCATTGTATAGGTTTCAATGGTACTAAAAGTTGTACTTGCGATAATATCCCCTTGATACATCAAATCAACTCCTGTAACCATTGCTAAAATCGATGAGTTTTTAACCAAGTTTATAAATTGGTTTCCTAAAGGAGCAACTACGATTTTAAATGCTTGTGGTAAAATAATATACCACATGGTCTCAACATAACTTAAACCAGTCGCCCGGCCAGCTTCCATTTGTCCTTTTGAAATACCTTCAATCCCTGCTCGAACCGTATCCGCGACAAAGGCTGAAGTATACAGAGTTAACCCTATCGTCCCCGATGAAAAACCATCAAATTTAAACCCATAAATTGGTGCAACGACGAAGAAAAACATTACAATAATCAATAAGGGAATGTTTCTAAAAAATTCAACGTAAGCCGTGGCTATTCTTTTAGGAATCAATAAGGGCGAAACTTGTAGAATAGCCATAACCGTTCCGATAATCAGGCTACCTACTAGGGCGATAATACTGGCTAATAAAGTTGTCATTAAGCCTGAAAAAATAATGTCGCGATTGTTTAAAAATAACTCTATCATTCGTTAGCTCCTCCTTTATTGATTGACTTCTGGGAACCATTTATCAAAAATTTCCTCATAGGTTCCATTTTCCTTAATCGTTCTTAATGCATCATTGACAACTTCTAAAAACGCTTTTTGGCCTTTATTAATTGCAATGCCGTAAGGTTCATCGGTAAAAATATCCCCCGCTAACGTGTAATCAGGATTTTCTTCAGCCATTCCCAACAAAATGGCGTTATCAGTCGTCATAGCGTCTCCTTGCCCAGATTGAAGTGCAGTGAATGCCTCAGCGTAGTTCTCTAACTCTAGGACTTTAGCTTCAGGTGCATATTCTCGAATATTCAACGCTGATGTTGATCCTTTAACAGCTAAAACAGTCGTACTGGAATCTAAACTTCCAATCCCTTTGATTGGACTCCCTTTTTTTACTAATAAAGACTGACCTGCTTCAAAATAAATATCCGAAAAATCAACTTGTTTCAAGCGTTCTTCGCTAATCGTCATCGTAGCGATAATGGCATCGATATTTCCGTTTTTTATTAATGGAATGCGTGTTTTAGAAGTAACTTCTACAAATGTCGCTTTCCCCTCACTGCCTAGAATTTCTTTTGTTAAGGCACGAGCAATATCAATATCAAACCCTTCCACTTCACGTGTTTCAATGTTCATTAAGCCAAATAAACGAGTGTCATTTTTTACACCCCAAATAATTTCCGGTGTTTCTTCGATCCGTTCAAAGATATCTTGTTCAGCAATCGACTTTGCTCCGCAGCTACCTAAAAAAACCAAACTAAGAGATAGGACACTCAGTAACCATATTTTGTGTTTTGTTTTCAAAAAAACGCCTCCTCTTATGTTATTGTGTAATAATTTTGCTTAAAAATTGTTTCGCTCGTTCATCTTTAGGATTTTCAAAGAATACTTCTGTGTCATCATCTTCTAAAATCTCTCCATCAGCCATAAAAATCACTCGATCTGCTACTTCACGCGCAAAACCCATTTCGTGGGTGACTACCACCATTGTCATGCCTTCTGTGTGAGCTAGGCCTTTCATAACCTCAAGTACTTCTCCAACCATTTCAGGATCAAGTGCAGAAGTCGGCTCATCAAAAAGCATGACATCGGGTTCCATAGCTAAACTTCGAGCAATCGCGATTCGCTGTTGCTGTCCCCCCGATAACTGAGAAGGATAAGAATCTTTTTTATCAAGCATTCCTACTTTAGCTAATAATTCTTCCGCTTTTGCTTCAGCCTCAGCTTTGCTTTTCTTTAAGACTTTAATTGGTGCGAGGGTAATATTATCTAAAACAGTCCGATGAGGGTATAAGTTAAAGTGTTGAAACACCATTCCTAAATTTTTTCGAACGTCGTTAGTATTAACATTTTTATCACGGATGTTTACTCCATTGGTAATTAATTCTCCGGAACTGATTATTTCTAAAGCATTGATACAACGTAACATTGTACTTTTACCTGAACCAGAAGGACCAATAACTACTACGACTTCACCTTCTGTGATTTTTAAATTAATATTTTTCAATGCATGAAAGTCTCCATAGTACTTTTCAACATTTTTAAATTCAATCATTTTGTGACCTCCTAGTATTTGTTTCATTCGTAAATGATTAGTATAATTATAGACTATCTCTCTATGTCTTGTAAAGTTTCTCAACTATTCGCTATGAAAATGTATTTTTATTCATTTAGAAAGAAAATAAAAATTAACTAGCTTGCAAAAAACCAGTTAATTTTCATTACTATATTAATTTAAATTATATTTTTGAAATGGTAAAACCTACTGCTTTTTCACCTAAGTGTGTCCCTACTACTGGACCAAAGTGAGCAATTTCAATAGAGATCTCGGGATATTTTGCTTCGATTTTCGCTTTTTCTTGCAATGCAACTGCTAAGTTATTCCCATGTATAATTGTTAATTTAAGTGGTGCTTCCATTGTTTCGATATGTTGTCCGATGACATCTTCAATTCGGGCAAAAGCTTTTTTACTTGAACGAATTTTTTCGAATAAAACGATTTTACCTTCTTCAAATCTCAAAACGGGTTTAATTTTCAATAATCCAGCAACTAAGGCTGCACCATTGGTCAGTCGCCCACCACGTGCTAAGTTATTCAGGTCTTCAACAATGAAGTAAACATGTAGACTATCACGAATGAAGTCAAGTTTTTGAATAATTGTTTCCACTGATGCACCATCTTCGGCCAATCTTAACGCCTCAATAACCATATGTCCCATAGGTGTACTTGTTATTTTCGAATCATATGGAATCACTTTAACACCATTGATACTATCGGTTATCCCATATAAATTTTCAATAAAACCTGAAATACCACTTGATAAATGGATACTGATAATCGTATCGTAACCTTGTTTGCCTAATTTTTCATATAGCTCTAAAGTTTCACCTAGAGAAGGTTGTGAGGTTGTCGGAAACTCTTTACTATTTTTCAATAGTTCATAATATTCATCTGATTCAATATCAATTCCTTCATTGTATAATTTTCCATCCAAAATAACAGGAATTGGAATAATATATAAATCCGGATGATTTTTTATTTCTTCTGGTAAAAAAGCAGTACTATCTGTAACTATTGCTAATTTCATTTTTAATCCTCGCTTCAAAAAATTTCAAACGTCTTATATAATATAGCATAGATTTTCCTAATAATGGAATGCTTTTACAATTAATTTCCAAAAAACTTTTCAATTGCCTGGCGATTCACGTCATAATCAACAAGCAAAACACTACCAGCCTCATAAGATTGTCCGTAATCCCAAGAATTTTCAACCGGCACTGTTAAACGATCGACACCTGAACTACCTTTCAAAATATTGAATGAATTTTGGGCTAAAAAACTAGTTGGCAAGTTGGTTGCAGTAAAACCTAATGTTTTTCCAGCTGCATAAGGCAATTTAATCGCATTCAACGGGTTTTTTAATTGAGAGAATATCGCCGTCATCACTTGCTGTTGGCGACGGACACGACCGAAATCGCCTTCTTCATCCATTCGAAATCGAGCATATTGTAACAGCGTATGCCCATCCATTTGCTGTTGGCCCTTTGTAATTGGAACATCTAGATAGGTACTCATGTCTTTTTCTGCGTCGATTGCCACCCCACCTGGGAACAAGGTGTCAATAATTTTTGAGAAATCTTGAAAATCAACCACTGCATAATATTTCGTTTCAATTCCAAAGTTTTGTGATAATGTTTGTCTAAGTAATTCTGCCCCACCAAACGCATACGAGGCATTAATTTTATTTTCTCCGAAACCTGGAATTGTCACATACGTATCGCGCATAAAGGAAATAAGTTTCGGCTTTTTAGATGGACCATCAATCTGTAAAATCATAATAGTGTCAGCCCGAGCAGTTTCCCCTTCTCGGCTATCATTCCCAATTAATAAAATATTATTTGCACCATTACTAGCGGTGAAACCGTTAAATGTTTCTTCTGAAGAAGTCGAATCGACCGCTTTAGCTGATATTTTACCTAGAATAAATGATCCACCAATAAATAATAGCAATAAAATGATTAGGTATAATATTCGACTTAAGCAGCCGCCACGACGCTTACGTTTCTTCTCTTTTTTTGGTTTGACTTTCGGGGGAATCGTTTGTTTTCCTCGCGGTATCTCATAATGAGGACGAGGCTCTTGGTATATTTCGTTTGTTTCTTCTGAATAGTAAATCGGTTCCTCCTCCCAGTTTTCTTCTTCAACGATTTTGGAGGATTTTCTTGAATAGGGATTTTTCTTTGCCTTTGCTTCTTTACGTTCTAATTCCTCATGGACATGCTTATAACGTTCCATCCGACTCATTTCATCGCCACCTATCCTAAATTAATTATCTATAGCATACCTTACCTCATTCATAAAATAAATCATTCCATTGCTAATTTTAAGATTTATTAAAAACATCACACATTTAATCGTGACAATACTACAAAAAAGCCGAGCATAAATTCACTCAGCTTTCCTTAACGATCGTTACCGGATAGATTCCTAACTCTGTCACAATACCACCTAAAAGCCGTATCTCATCAATCGCGTTTGCTAATAATTGTTCATTTTGATTAATTAGTAAATCAAAAACAAAAAAATACTCTCCTAAACTTGTCTTAAGTGGACGTGATTCAATTTTTGATAAATCCAAATGACGCCAAGCAAAGGCCGCTAAAGCTTGATGTAAAGACCCCGGTACATTATTTGGCATTTGTACAAATAACGTTGTTTTCATTTCTCCTTGAAGGCTTGTTGGGACAACTTGATTGCTCAGTCCAATTATCCAAAAACGCGTTTGATTAAAAGCGTTATCTTGAATGTCTTCCGAAAAAATCGTTAAACCATATTCTTTAGCCGCTTTTTTTGAGGCGATGGCCGATAATTCATCATCTGGATGATTGGCAACATATTGGGCCGCATAAGTTGTCGATGAAACGGCTTCTAGAAGACAATCAGGATATTTATCGGTCAAAAACTGTTGAGACTGCGCAATCGCTTGTGGATGCGAAAGAATTTTTGTAATCTTTTTCGTTCCTGGTGCTACCAGTAACTGTTGATGAATCGGTAAAACAATTTCACCAATAACTTTTAATCCGCCTAAGTGGAACAATCGATCAATACTGTCATTTACAGAGCCTTCTAAAGAATTTTCAATAGGAATAACTGCACAATCAACAGCGCTACTATGTACAGCTTGAATACAGGAAACAATCGTTTGATAGGCAATTAAATCTTCTATATCAAAACAGCTTTGGGCTGCTTGATCAGTAAATGAATTTTTAGGACCTAAATAACCAATTTTCACTTAAACACCTACTCTATCGATAATTTCATTTGCGATTGTTTCAACCATTTTTCCAGTATTTTCAATTTCAATTGTCGAAACAGCTTCGTAAAGGGACGCTCTACTTTCATAAACCTTCTGAAAATCTTGTTGCGTATGATTTAAAAATAAAGGGCGCAAATTTTGTGAATCATTTTTAATCCGAGTAACCAACTCTTTAAAGGGAACGGTTAAGTAAACAACGTGTTGAAAGTTTTTTAATTGTTGGCGGGTAGCTTCCTGTAAAACAATCCCACCACCAGTTGAAATGATGCCTTCTTGGTCATTTAAAGAGGCTAAAACTTGAGCTTCTAATTCTCTGAAATAAGATTCCCCATACTGCTCAAAGATTTCAGGAATGGTTTGATTGACGCGTTCCTCAATCAATTGGTCGGTATCAATCAATGGAAGTTGCAAAATGGTTGCAAGTTCGTGACCAATCGTCGTCTTACCTGCTCCCATAAAACCAACTAAGACAATTTGTTGCATTTATGTCATCCCTTTCGTTAACTTTAACGAGCTGTTAAGTGCTCAACATCTTCAAAAAATCTTGGATATGATATCGCAATTGCTTCTGGTTTTTCTAATGTGACAACTTCCTTCGTCAATAATGCCGCCACTTGTAACATCATCCCAATACGATGATCTCCTAAGCTTGAAACTGCACCACCATGGAGTGCGGTAGGGCCATGAATAATTAAACCATCTGCTGTTGCTTCGATATTGGCGCCTAATTTATTTAATTGCTCACAAGTCGCATCGATTCGGTTGGTTTCTTTAACTTTTAACTCTTCGGCATCTTTGATAATCGTTGTACCTTCCGCTTGAGTCGCTAATAAGGCAATGACTGGTAGTTCATCAATTAAGGTTGGAATAATATCGCCACCGATCACAATTCCTTTAAGTTTAGATGTTTCAATCTGAATATCGGCTGCTTGATTCTTTTCATCAATATTATCCAGTCTGACCTGTGCACCCATTTGTTCTAACACTTTCAAAATACCCGTTCTCGTTGGATTAATCCCGACATTCGTTAAAGTAATTTGACTTTCAGGTACAACAGCACCTGCTGCTAAAAAGAAGGCGGCCGAAGAGATATCTCCGGGAACAGTTATTGCTTGTCCGGTTAATTTTTGTGGTCCGGTTACTTTGATTTCTTTACCATTTTGGTGAATCTCACCACCAAATTGACGAATCATTTCTTCAGTATGGTTTCGAGAAGCTTCTTTTTCGATGATTGTGGTCGTCCCTTGCGCTTGTAGTGCAGCAAATAATATAGCTGATTTGACTTGAGCACTAGCGACTGGCATTTCGTAGGTCATTGATTGTAAGTTTGAAGAGCCAGCAATCGTAATTGGTGGAAATTCTGTTTCTTGATTACCAGTAATTTTGGCACCCATTTTTTGTAATGGTAACATCACGCGGTTCATTGGTCTTAAACTTAATGAGTCATCGCCGTATAATATCGTTTGAAAAGGACAAGTATTCAACATCCCCATCATTAAGCGAATCGTTGTTCCAGAATTCCCTACATCTAAAGCGTGATTAGCAGCTTCTAGTCCCTCAATTCCTTTCCCTTGTATCGTAATTACTTCACCATCATCTTGCATCTCAACTCCTAGGGCCTGAAAAGCATGCATTGTATTAAAGCAATCTTCCCCCCGCAAAAAGTTTTTGATGGTTGTTGTTCCGTGAGCTAAAGCGCCAAACATAATACTACGGTGGGAAATCGACTTATCTGCCGGAACTTCAATCACGCCTTTTAGTGGACTTTTTGAAATTAATTGCATTTGTTACCTCCTATTTAATCCAACAACGGTACGGTGTTTTCTCAGTGATTAACTGTTGGCCGATATATTGGTCTTTTTGATTTTTGAAACTTAATTGTAAGACACCGATAATTTCTTCTCGTGTTTCCAAAATGCGCAAGTTGACTAATGATAAACTAGCCGTACCTAACAACGAAGTCACCTCACCGATAATACCTGGAGAGTCTGGGATATCAATAAATAAGTCATAAAAAGCAGGAATACTCCCTTTTTGATGAATCGGTAGTCGTTCGCGTGTATCTCGGGCCCGTTCAAAAAAATTAAAAATTGCTGGACTATTACTTTGTGTTAACCAGTCACGAACAGTCGTCATACGGTGTTGCCATTGATCAATGAATTCAATTAAGACTTCTCGATTACTTAATAAAATATCGGTCCACATTTGTGGGTCAGATGAAGCAATACGGGTAATGTCACGAAAACCACCCGCTGCTAATTGTTTCGAACGCGGATAAGTCAAATTAAATTGATCAGCTTGATTAACTAGTGCCGCTGCGACAATGTGGGGGAAATGACTGAGCATCCCCGTAATTTGATCGTGTTCCGTTGCTGACATCGATAAAAACTTCGCTTTTGTGCCTTTTAATAATTCTTTTAAACATGTTTGATTTTCAGTCGTTGTTTGATGATTGGGCGTCAAGATATAATAAGCCTCTTCAAACAAACGTTCGTCTCGCGCCTGAATTCCTGATTTGTGTGAACCTGCCATCGGATGTCCGCCAATAAATAAATAAGGTTGTTGACTTGCAAAAGCCATAATCTCTTCTTTCGTACTACCGGTATCCGTAACAAGTACTCCTTTACGTAAAGCAAGCGTTGCTAGTTTCGCTAGGTAGCTAAGTGAGGTTTTAACAGGTACCGCTAAAATAATAACATCGGCCACAATGGCATTTTCGTCAAAACTTGGAAGAATAATATCAACTATGTCTTCAGTCAGCGCGGTAGCCTTTGTCTCATCTAAATAATCCCAACCGTACAAGACACAATCTGGCTGTGCCGCTTTGATACAGCTGGCTAAAGAGGACCCAATTAGTCCTAAGCCAACGATTAATACGTTTTTTTGCATGTGGTCCTCCTTAATGATTAATAGTTTTTTAAATATTCGCGATAATCTGCCATCGCTTGTGCTAATTCTTCAAATGAATCACTTGGGAATTTCTCTAAAATCTCATTGGCGATAACTGTTGCCACCACACTTTGTGCTACGACACATGCGGCAGGGACGGCCGTGCTATCTGAACGCTCGATACTTGCTTTATAAACTTCTTTAGTATTAATATCAACACTTTGTAATGGTTTATATAACGTTGGAATAGGTTTCATGACACCACGAATCACAATCGCTTCACCATTGGTCATGCCACCTTCAAAGCCGCCAAGATTGTTACTACGTCTAGTATAGCCTGTTTGCTCATCCCATAAAATTTCATCCATCACTTCTGAACCTGGTAGGACACCCGCTTCAAAACCAACACCAAATTCAACGCCTTTAAATGCATTAATACTAACCATCGCTTGCGCTAATTTACCATCGAGTTTTTTATCCCATTGAACGTAGCTACCTAATCCAGCAGGAACCCCTCCAACTAAGACTTCAACGACACCGCCAATCGTATCGCCTTTGCGCTTCGTCGCATCAATTAACGCTTTAATTTCTTCTTCAACTTCAGGATCTAAGACACGAACTTCTGATGCTTCTGCACGTTCGTAAATCTCTTTAATCGTTAGTCCTTCTGGAATCGATGCTTTAATGCCACCTAACATCGTCACATGACCAGCTACATCAATATCTAGCGCCTTTAATAAGGTTTTAGCAACTGCTCCTACCGCCACTCGCATGGTCGTTTCACGTGCAGATGAACGCTCTAGTACATTTCGTAAATCTCGGTGATGGTATTTCATCCCCCCAACTAAATCTGCGTGTCCAGGTCTTGGACGTACGACTTGTCTTAAACTGCGTTTTTTATCTTCGACATCTTCGATACTCATTACCGTACGCCAGTTTTTCCAGTCATCGTTTTCAACGCTTAAAGTAATTGGAGAACCAAGTGTTTTACCATGCCGGATTCCCGATGTAATACGAACCTTATCTTTTTCGATGAGCATTCTTCCGCCGCGACCATACCCGGTTTGACGACGAAAAAGCTCAGTATTAATATCTTCAGCCGTTAATGATAACCCGGCTGGAATTCCTTCAATAATTGCTGTTAATTCTGGACCATGTGATTCTCCTGCTGTAATGTAGCGCATAAGTAAATCCCCCTTTTATTATGAACGAATGTAATCGCGAATGTTTTCAATTGGAATTGAAACGATTTTTGCTTCACCAATCTGTTCTAGTAAAATAATTTTTAGTTGTTTGCCTCGAGCTTTTTTATCGTGGGTAATTGCTTGATAAATGGCCTCTTTTTTTGCCTCCAGCTCAGGATAATCTGTCGGTAAATGGAATCGTTGGAGCATCTTTTCCATTTTTTCAGTTATTCCACTAGGACTCAATTTTGAATATTCTGCTTGGCGACACATCAGCATCATCCCAATCGCAACGGCTTCACCATGGCTAACCACGCCATAACCCGCCGTATTTTCAATACCATGTCCAATTGTATGACCAAAATTGAGTAGCAAGCGACTCCCATGATCAAACTCATCATCTTCCACAACAACTTTTTTAACATCTAGCGCGAGAGGAATCACTTCTTCAGCGCGTGCAAGTAAGGCATGCTCGTCTTCCATTGTCTCAAGTAAGTCCCATAAAATCGAATCAGCAATCGCTCCGGCTTTAACGACTTCAGCGATACCTTCACGTAAGCGACGGTCATCTAATGTTTTAAGTGTTTCTGAATCAATCAAAACACCTTCTGGTTGCGAAAAAGTTCCAACGAGATTTTTCGCGCTTTGAGTGTTAACCGCTGTTTTTCCACCAATACTTGAATCAACTTGAGCTAATAATGTTGTTGGAATTTGCAGAAAATGCAACCCACGCATATACGTTGAAGCGACAAAACCGGTTAAATCACCAATTACACCACCACCTAAAGCGATGATACCATCACTTCTTGTATAACCGGCTTCAGCTAATTGATCATACAACTGTGTTGCTTGAATGAGTGATTTGCTTTCTTCTCCAGCTGGTACAACAAATAAGTCTGCAGCAAATCCTACATTTTGCAATTGTTGCTTAACGTCTTCACCATAGAGGTCGACAACGTTACTATCGGTAATAATCGCAATTTTTTGTGGTTGCCATAATGATTTAACCCATTGTCCGACTTCTGATAGCCCGCCTTTTTTGATAAGAATTTCATACGTATGATTCGTAAGTTGAATTTTCATCCTTAAACATTCCTTTGTTAGTTATTTTCGATTTGACGAATTGTTTGCATCGCATCGACTAATAAATCGACTTCTTTCATCATCTTCAAGTAATTTTTTTCATTTAACGATTGGGGACCATCTGACCACGCATTGGCTGGGTCTGGATGAATCTCAACAATCATACCGTCTGCGCCAGCAGCAACACCTGCACGAGCCATTGGTGAAACTAAATCCCAAACGCCTGTTCCGTGACTTGGATCAACAATAATTGGGAAGTGACTCATTTTTTTAATAATTGGCACAGCGCTCAAATCAAAAGTGTTCCGTGTCGCTGTTTCGTATGTGCGAATTCCACGTTCGATAAAGATAACTGGACTTTTCTCTTCAACGGCAATGTACTCTGCAGCATTTAACCACTCGTCAATTGTTCCAGAAATTCCACGTTTTAAGCCAATTGGTTTTCCTGTTTTACCAACAGCTGATAATAACTTGTAGTTTTGCATATTGCGGGCACCTATTTGAATAATATCTGTGTACTTAGCCACTAAATCAATATGAGCTTCATCCATCACCTCAGTAATGACTTTTAAGCCAAATTCATCCGCTGCTTGACGCATAATGATTAAACCTTCTTCTTCTAAACCTTGGAAAGCATAAGGCGAGGTTCTCGGTTTGAATGCGCCACCGCGTAAAATTTGTGCTCCACCGGCTTTAGCCATTCGAGCACTCTCGCGAATTTGGTCTAAACCTTCAACAGAACATGGCCCAGCCATGGTCACAAAGCTACCATCACCAATTTTAACGCCGTCGACATCGACAACAGTATCATCCGGGTGGAATTCACGTGAACTTAATTTGTACGTGTTACTAATTCTGACAGTTTTATCGACACCTTCATAACTACGAAAAGCAATATCTTGAATCGAACGTGTGTCGCCTAATAAGCCGATTACTACTTGTTCACTACCTGTATTTAATTGGTAATCCAAACCACTTTCTTTAATTCTTTTTACCACTGTTTCAATTTGTCCATTTGTTGCTCCTGGTTTCATAATAACGATCATTTATATTTCCTACTTTCTGTTTTTAGTTGTTTTATTTTAATAAAGCTTTTTTTACTAATTCAATCGGCATCGGCTCGTTCGTCCAAAGTTCAAAGGCAACTGCTCCTTGATGGATGAGCATCCCTAAACCGTTCATTGTTTTAGCCCCAATTTTTCTAGCCTCGATTAATAATTGGGTTGCTGCGGGGTGATAAATAATGTCACTGACAGCTAAGTCAGCGTGTAAGTCACTGAGTTTAATCAATGGAATTTGTCCAGCAAGTTCACCCATGCCAACGTTTGTCGCATTAATCAAAAGACAGCTCCGCTGGCAAGCGGCTGTAATTGCAGATTGATCATTAGCTTCAATTAAATTTAATCGACAAGCTGTCTTTTTCTCGATTTCTTTGATTTTTTCCACCATTTTCGAAAAATTCGCACTTTTTCGACTAATAATATTAATCGTTTGCACACCGTCTAGAGCAGCCTGGCAAATAATGGCTGTTGCCGCACCTCCCGCACCTAAGATGGTGATTTCCTTTTCGCGAGTATTCAATTCAAGTTCTTCAAGACTTCGCATAAATCCCAGACCGTCTGTATTATGACCGATTAGCTTTCCTTGATCGTTGACAATTGTATTAACGGCTCCGATTAATTGTGCTTCTGGCGAAAGTTCATCCAGTAGCGCTAAAACGTTTTGTTTGTGCGGCATCGAAATATTGGCACCGATCAAATCCAGACTTCGGATTGCTTGAATGCTAACTTTTAAATCTTCGGGTTTGATATCAAATGCTAAATAACGAGCATCGATTCCAGATTCTTTAAAAGCGATGTTATGCATTTTAGGAGAAATACTATGACGGGCGGGACTCGCAAAAAAACCAACAAGTCGTGTCTCTCCGGATATTTCAATGTTTTTTGTCATGTCATTCCTCCTTTCAAAATAAAAAAGATGCCTACTGAAAACGAATCGTCTACAGTGGGCATCTTTATACTTGTACAGATGTATAAAAAAATATAAAAAGCCACTATAGATATTTAATCATCTACGGCGGCTGTTGTGTCATTACAAATTCCCCTAGCCATCATAGATACAAACGTTGCGTTTGTATCCATAACTACATGAATACAAACCTACCTAAAATAGCTAAAGTAATAATTATTCAGTTGTGATTGATGTGAGTTTAACATACGTAATCGCTCCAAACTGATTTAAGATATGAGCTTAGTATAGGAGTTTGATGAGAAGATGTCAACACTTTTTTCATTAATTTTTTAAAAAATAATTTCTTCAAAAAAGTGAAGCAGATCAGTCAAAGTTAGTTTTTCCTTTTCTTTTTGGTCTAAATCCTTAATAATCTGCCCTTTTTGTAAGAGAATCAAACGGTTTCCATACTTTAAGGCGTCTTCCATTTGATGAGTAATCATGAGACAAGTGAGGTTTTCCTCAGAAATCTTTTGATTTGTTATCTCCATTAGTTGCTTCGCCGTTTTAGGATCTAAAGCAGCCGTATGTTCATCTAATAACAACAGTTCTGGTTTCTTTAAGGTCGCCATCAGTAAACTAAGGGCTTGGCGTTGTCCCCCAGATAAATTGCCTGTTGGCGTATCTAAATGATTTTCTAAGCCATTACCAATCGCTTGACATAACTCAAAGTAAAAAGGTTTTTGTTGCTTGATGCGACGTAAGCGTAAACCTCTTTTCTCCCAACGTTTTTGCGCTAAAAATAAATTTTCAGCAACCGTCATCCGAGGAGCTGTCCCCATTTTTGGATCTTGGAAAACTCGGGCAATCGAGGCCGCTCTTTTTTCTTCTGATAATGCTGTGATGTCGGTTCCTCCTAAAAGAATTTGCCCCTGTGTTACATCCAATGTACCAGAAATACTATTAAATAGCGTACTTTTTCCAGCACCATTACCACCTAAAACCGTGATAAAGTCACCCGGTCGAATCGTTAAATTAACGGCATCAAGCAAGGTCTTTTGTTCTTTAGGACCGTTATTGATAGTCTTCGTTACATTTTTTAATTCAAGAATACTCATTTTGAAAGACCTCCTTTCTCAAATCCTGTCTTCAATTGCAATTTCTCTTTGAAACGTGGAATTAATAAACATAAAGTTAAAATCATCGCCGAGAATAGTTTTAAATAGGTCGTATCAAACCCTAAACGAATCACTAGTAAAATTAACAGTTGATAAATAATGCTTCCGAGAACAATCGCTACGAGACGTTCAAAGAAAGTTAATTCCCCAAATAAGACTTCACCAATGATAATCGAAGCTAACCCAATGACAATTACACCGATTCCTTTGCTAACATCCGCATAACCGTCATTTTGAGCAATTAATGCTCCACTTAGAGCAATTACTCCATTAGATAAAACCAGACCGATAATTTTCATCCGATCTGTCGAAATACCTAAAGAACGTGCCATTTCCTCATTATCCCCAGTCGCAATGTAGGCTTGTCCAAAATCCGTATTAAAAAAGAAATATAACAAACCAATAATTAAACCACTGGCAATTAAGCCAAGTAATATCGTGTCGTAATTTTTAGGAATAGAATCATTGCGGAAAAAATCTAAAATATTCTCTTGATTTAGCAATGACAAATTGGGACGCTTCATTACAAAAAGCATCACGGCATTTAAGGCGGACATCACTAAGATTCCTGATAAGATAACTGGAATTTTCCCCTTCGTGTAAAGTAAACCGGTCACTAGTCCGGCCAACATCCCGGCAATAATTGCCAGCCCAGTCGCAGCTAGTGGTGGGAAACCTGCAACAATCGCTGCGACCGAGACTGCCCCGCCGAGTGGAAAGGAGCCTTCTGTTGTCATATCTGGGAAATTCAAAATCCGATAAGTCATAAAAATTCCTAAACCTAAAACGCTCCATAATAACCCTTGTCCAATTGATGAAAAAATCATTTACTGTCCCCTCCTACAATGACTGCATCTGCTTTTAATTTTTCTGGAATCTCGATTTGTAAAAATTCCGCTTGTTTTTCATTTAAGATTAAATCACCTTCAGTAAACGTATAAATAGGTGTTGTCGCTGGTTTGGCTTCTCCTCGTAAGACACTAGCTGCCATTTTACCTGCTTGTACTCCGATTGAAAATTGATTGATACCAATAGTGGCTAAACCACCTTCGGCAACCATTGTATCCGCCGAAGTAATAATCGGAACTTTTAGTTTATTCGCTTCGTTAACGACTGCTGGCATGGCATTGGCGATGATATTGTCTAGTGGGATATAAATAAAATCGACTTGCTGCGCCATTACTTGAACGACTTGACTAACCTCATTGGTTGAAGGAACTGAGAATTCTTCGGTTGATAGACCTAATTCCTTGGCAATTTTAACGGCTTCCGCTACTTGATATTTTGAATTGTCTTCAGCCGAAGAATACAAAATCCCAACCTTTTTAGCATCCGGCAACAGTTCTTGCGCTAACTTTAATTGTTCAAGTACAGGTGCTTTGTCAGATACCCCTGTGATGTTTGCACCAGGTTTTTCCATATTATCAACGAGACCGGCACCAACGGGATCCGTCACTGCGCCTAAAATAATCGGTAATTCATTTGTTTGATTCGCTAACGCTTGCGCTGCAGGTGTTGCAATTCCCACTAAAATATCTGATCCTTGATTAATTAGTTGTTGACTCATTGTCGTTAACTTACTTTGATCGGCTTGTCCGTTTTGAAAAACAATTTCTAAGTTTTCGCCTTCAATTAAGCCGCTTTCTTTCAATCCTTCTCGTACACCTGCCGTAATTTGATCGAGTGCAGGATGACTAACAAATTGTAATAAGCCAACTTTGTAGCTAGTTTTTGCGTCAGCATCAGATGTGTTCGTTATCGAGCTCGTTGTCTTTGCTTGCTGTTTTCCTTCAGTGAAAAACCCAACTACTAAGACTAAAAATAATACTGCTAGCGTAAAGATAAACCCTTTGTTTTTAAACATTTAACATTCTCCTTTTTTTTATAATAAAAAAACAACAGTCGTATCTTGTACGGCTGTTGTAAAAAACAAAAAACCGCATAGTCTTTCGTCTATGCGGGTAAGAATCATTTAGATACCGACATAGATACACTGTTTAGAAAGTACTCTAAAAAGTCGTATCTATGGAATGAAAGAATCCATCAATACAACTTACCTACGCCAAGTTTGCCATGAGTTATGCAATTGTGAGTTATAAGTTGTGTTCGCCATGATGATTCCTCCTCTTATTTGATGATGCTAGCGTACCCTAGGACAGAATAATTGTCAATAAGAATCTTTATTGCGTTTTTTCGGTTTCTAAAGTTTTTGTGTTCCACATCGGTAAACGATTTAGTTCGGGCATCAATTCTTCATTCGGCACTTCTAAAGCTTCATACGTGAAGCGGTTCTTTTCTACGCCTTTCTCAAAGAAAACAAACGTCATTTGTTCCGAATTGACTTTATATTTTTTAGTTAATTCTTCCACATTGTAAACAATTGGATAAAAATAAATTGACCGGTTTAATTCTTTTTCTTTCTCAGAAATCAACTGAAACATCTCTTGATACTTTTTAGCTGATGGACTCGCAAAGACAACTGTCACTGCGGGTTCTTTTTCAATCACAGTTAAATCCGTTAACGGTTCAATAATTTTTGATGAGACACTTGGAAAAACCAAAATTTCTAATTGTTCGGTTTGAATTTGTTTTCTAGCTGAAACGACGGATAATGATAGTAACAATCCAACAATTAAGATTAAAAAAATCGATAAATAAAACTTTTTTGGTTGGTTGTTTACTTGCTGTAAAAAAGCTTGTCTTTGATTAGTCATTCGTTGTTTCCACGAGGTGAAGATCTTTTTTTCTGTCATTATTGTTCTCCTCCTCATTTTTACTTCTTGTAGCTTTATCTTATCAATTGTCGTATATTCTCGTCAAGATTCTTTACTCAAATAAAAAAATAACAATCGGCCTTTAACAAAACTAGTCAGTTGATTTGATATTTGCTATAATTAGTTGAATACCAACTATTTTAAAGGAGAGGTTTTATTTGAAGAATCACCTACTCGTATTGCTCACCCCTTTTTTGAAATGCTTGTACTTATTCTTTATATTTTATGTGTCTTGGTGCTTCTTTGGGGAATTGTGTTAGCGATGAAAGATTTTCTCACTTCTGAAATGAGCCACCCTACACGAAAAAAATCGGCTTATGTGTTAACTGGTATTCGTAGTTTTTTAGGAAGTTACATTTTACTCAGTTTAGAAATTTTAATTGCGGCAGACATTGTCCATTCAATTATTAACCCTTCTTTACAAGATTTAATTACGCTTGGTTCTATGGTTGCTATTCGAACGGTCATGGCTTATTTCTTACATAAAGAGATGCTCGATGCTAAAAAAGAACAGCAAGAAGAGGACGCAAAAATCCAATAACATGGTGATAGTTTAGAAAAGCAGATTGGAACTATGGGCTTTTTTAAACTATTTTTTAATGAGACTAATTTTGAAATGAGGGAATTTCATGTCTTTTGACGGTATTTTTACCCATCTAATGATTCAAGAACTGAATCAACAATTAAAAGGTGGTCGAATTAGTAAAGTCCACCAACCTTATTCCAATGAGCTTGTACTAGTCATTCGCTCACAAGGAAAGAACCATAAATTATTACTATCTGCCCATCCTAGTTATGCAAGGATTCAACTCACCAATATGAGTTATCAAAATCCAGATACGCCACCAAATTTTGTGATGATTTTAAGAAAGCATTTAGACGGTGCGATTTTAGAAGAGATTAAACAAGTTGAAAATGATCGTATCATCCACTTCACCTTCACTCATCGTAACGAGCTCGGTGATTTAGAAAATCTTGTATTAATTGTAGAATTAATGGGACGACATAGTACGATTTTGTTATTAAATCAAGCAACCAATAAGATTTTAGATACCATTAAACACATAGGTAGCTCACAAAACACTTATCGCGCGTTACTACCAGGAGCTACCTATGTCGCACCACCTGAAGCAAAAGGCTTAAATCCGTTTCATTTGTCAGATGTGCAAGCATTCAGTCAGTTATCATCTTTACAGGAAATCAATCCAAAGACTATTCAGCAACTTTTCCAAGGTTTTGGGCGCGATACTGCAACGGAACTAGCAACCCGTTTACAAGCTAATCCTAATGAAAAATTACGTGTTTGGCAACAATTTATGGCGCAATTAAAAACTTTGGAACCAACGCTGATACAAACGAAACAAAAAGAATATTTTACGCCTTTTCTCTTTGAGTCATTAATCACTCAAGAAGATACGACCGTAACAACCTTTACCAATTTAAGTAGTCTATTGGATGGTTTTTATCACGATAAAGCTGAGCGTGATCGCGTAAAACAACAAGGAAGCTTATTAATAAAAAAAATAACAAATGAAATCAAACGTAATGAAGGCAAGCTTGAAAAACGCGAGGCAACCTTATTAGCTGCTGAAAATGCCGAGGATTTACGACAACGTGGCGAGTTGTTGACCACCTTCTTACATCAAATTCCTCGTGGTGTTGCCAGTGTCGAATTAGAAAATTATTACGAAGAAAACGTACCGATTACTATCGTTTTAGATCCGGCGCTATCCCCAAATCAAAACGCGCAGAAGTACTTCCAGAAGTATCAAAAATTACGAAATGCGGTTAAACTAGTCGGTGAACAAATCGAAGAAACAAAACAAGAGATTGCTTATCTACAAAGTGTCCTCACCCAATTAGAATTAGCCGGACCAATGGATTTGGAATTAATTAAGGAAGAATTGATTGAAGAAGGCTACGTTAAACGCTCTTTTGTTAAACAA
>DXBN01000250.1 GCA_019116505.1 Candidatus Enterococcus avicola
ATCCCAGAATTTATGCGAATCTTGTTAGATGATTGGGAGCTTAGCTGGGAACAATCTTGGGATATTACGAGTAAGGTAATGAGTTATACGAATCATACTATTTTAGCAGAGGCGTTGGAAAAATGGCCAATTAGCCTGATGAAGAATGTTGTTCCAAGGATGTTCCAAATTATTGAAGAAATCGATCGTCGTTATGTTTTATCGATGTCTGCGATTCATTCGGATGAATTAATTCAACGGACACGAATCGTACAAGGTTCAACGATTCACATGGCTCATTTGGCAATTATTGGCAGTCATAGTACAAATGGCGTGGCGAAATTGCATTCTGATTTGTTGAAGTCAGTGGTCTTGCATGATTTTTATGTCATTTTCCCTGACCGTTTTAATAATAAAACTAATGGAATCGCTCAGAGACGTTGGTTGCAATTAGCAAACGAACCATTGAGTAAAGTTTTAGATGATACGATTGGTCACACTTGGAGACAAGATTCCAGTAATTTAAAATTACTGATGAATTATCAAAAGGATACGAGTGTTTTAGCAAAATTAGCGGCTGCTAAACAAACGAAAAAAATCGAATTAGCTGATTTTATTGAAGCAAATACGGGTATTATCGTTAATCCGGAGGCGATTTTTGATGTGCAAATTAAACGTCTACACGCTTATAAGCGCCAGTTGTTAAATCTGTTGCATATTTTAAAACAATATTTTGATTTGAAAGACCATCCTGAGAAACGGATTCATCCAAGGGTTTATATTTTTGGAGCAAAAGCTGCCCCGAGCTATCATTATGCCAAATCAATTATTAAAGTCATCAATGAAGTAGCTAGTTTAATTAATCATGATGCAACGATTCATGATCAAATAAAAATTATCTTTTTACCAAATTACAACGTTTCATTGGCTGAAAAAATCATTCCAGCTGCCGATGTGAGTGAGCAAATTTCCTTGGCCTCAAAAGAAGCTTCTGGAACAAGTAATATGAAACTGATGTTAAACGGTGCGATTACCTTGGCTACTTTAGATGGTGCCAACATTGAAATCAGGGATGCTGTAGGCGATGAAAACATTGTCATTTTTGGACTTTCTGAAGCACAAGTCTACGCATATTATGAAAATAAAAACTATTCTTCGATCGAAATCTATGAAAAAAATCCGATGATTCAACGGGTGTTAAATGCCTTCATCAATGGTGAAATTCCAAATATTGAGCAGGAAGGTCGAGAAATTTTTGATTCACTTTTAACTTATAATGATGAATATTTCTTATTGAGAGACTTTGATTCCTATTGTACCGCTCAGAGCCGAATCGAGCAAGAGTATCAGAATTCGACCGACTGGCAACGTCGCTGTCTTATTAATATTGCTAACGCTGGCGTTTTCTCTGCGGATGAAACCGTTCAACAATATGCCGATGATATTTGGCATATTGAACCATTATTTGCTCACGAATCAAAGTAGAAAGGAGTTCCTATGAACGGTATTTATTTTAATCCTTGGAACCAGCTGTATAAACAGCCCTTTGGTGCGACTGCGGTTAATCAAGTGGTTCATTTTCAAATACAAGTAACTATAACGCAAGTCAGTCAAGTTTACTTAGTGATTCATAAAGATTTTGGTGAGACACAACGCGTGCTCTTACAAAAAAAAGACGCGGATTTTTACGCAGAAGTTTATAAACTAGATAAAGGAAAAGGACTCTATTTTTACCATTTTGAAATTCAAATGAATGATTCATCTGAGCCTGTTTACTATGGGAGTCATCAAGGTGGGGAGGGACGAATTGAAAAGCATCGTGAGAAACTTTGGGAATTTCAGTTAACTTGCTATGAAACCGAAGATCCCATTGTTCCCTGGTATCGTCAAGCTGTGTTTTATCAAATTTTTCCGGATCGTTTTTTTAATGGGAATGAAAATGATAAAGTGAATCAACCAAAAAAAAATAGCTTTCTTTATGCAACAAAGGCGGATGAACCGATGTACATCAAAGATGCAGCAGGCGAAATATTACGTTGGGATTTTTATGGTGGCAATTTAAAAGGGATTGAAGATAAAATCCCTTATCTAAAAAAATTAGGCGTTAATGCTTTGTATTTGAATCCGATTTTTGAAGCTGCCAGTAACCATCGTTATGATACGGCTGATTATTTAGTTATCGATCCCGTCTTAGGCACATTAGCTGATTTTGAAAAGCTAGTGGCTACTCTAAAAGCGCAGGGAATGTATTTAATGCTAGATGGTGTCTTCAGCCACGTGGGTCAAAATAGCCGTTATTTTAATCGGGATGGTTCTTATGGCAAAAATAGAGGCGCCTATCAAAATCCTCAAAGTCCCTACTTTTCATGGTTTCAATTTTTTGAATACCCGCAGCGTTATCAATCTTGGTGGGGGATAGCCGATTTACCAACAATTGACAAACTTAATCCGACGTTTCAACAATTTATCTATGGTGGGCAACAAAGCGTGATTGATCAGTGGACGAGTCGTGGTGTTGATGCCTGGCGTCTGGATGTCGCTGATGAGCTACCAGAGATATTTATCGAAGGTATTCGTCAAAAGTTGGATCAATATACTGATAAAGTCTTAATCGGAGAAGTGTGGGAAGATGCATCGAATAAAATTTCATATCAACAACGACGCCAGTATATTTTAGGGGGACGCTTGCAGGGTGTGATGAATTATCCTTTAAGAGATGGGATTCTTTCTTTGCTCAATCATGTGAACTCGACAGAAGAAGTTGCACGAATGCTAACAACATTGATTGAAAATTATCCAAAATTTATTTTATATAGTAATTTAAACAATCTTGGTACGCATGATACGGAAAGAATTTTTTCAATGTTAAATCAAGATGTCAAAAAATTCGATTTAGCTTTTGGTCTGCTTTTTTTCTTTATTGGTGTTCCTTGCATTTATTACGGGGATGAGGCAGGTTTAACAGGTGGAAAAGATCCGGAAAATCGAAAATTTTTTCCTTGGAAAGAACAAAATATAACGCTTTTTACCATTTGTCAAAAATGGATTGCGTTAAGAAAAACGAGTGAAGTTTTAATAGAAGGTGAGATTCACTTATTTTACAACTTAGGGCTGTTTGGAATTGCACGTACATTAGGAAGTGTTTATCAAGCGTTGGTTGTAAATCCCCTAGATTCTAGCTATCAAATAACGGAACCTTTAAGCTTTACAACGAGTCCAGTTTCAGTTGCTAAAGCCATTAATAGGCAGCTAGAAAATGTAAAATTGGAAGGATTGAGTTATCATATTTTAGAAGGACAGGTGTGAAAGCATACTTAAAAAAACTATTTGCTTGTAGAGAAAGTGTGGTAAGATAAAGGAAATCTTTTAAAGGATGAGTGAGATGAAAGACAACCAAGAAATTAAACGAACACACACTCGTTTTCCAGCCTATTCAGATGAAGAAGGTGTCAAAATTCAAAGAGCGGAAAAAAGAAATCTTTTTTCAAGTGAAGAGAATTGGATTTTAACGGAAGAGAGTGAAACACCTTTTTATTCAAGAAAAACAAATCCAGCTGAAATTAAAGACTTGCGTCGTTCGAATCGTAGTACTGCAAATAAAGCGGGTCAGTCAATTCGTCAAAAAGAGGAATTGAAACGCCATCGTTCGAATCTACCAGACTACTCAAAGAGAGTTGAGATGGAAGTGACAAAGACCGGTAAAAAGCAGTTTTTTGGTGAAGGACCGAAGCAAGCTTCCTATTTAGTTAAAGAGAAAAAATCTGAAACGGTACCGTCTGTCAAACGTCAATATTCTGGGAGAGCCTATTTTGTTCCTAAATACATTCCGGCATCAATCATTCCAGATGCACAAGATGCAATAATTACAGAAAATCAATTGTTAAAATCGATGGAAAAACCGGAAGGAAGTTACTTGTTATTTGATACCGATGTGACTCCATATCAAGAGCGCAACGACGAAGATCCAAGTGTTCAAAAGTTTGCTTCAAAGCAATCAGTTGAAGATACTGGGGAGAAACCTAAAAAGAAAAAAATGAGCCTTGATCGTTCACTAGAGGGAATGATTGAACAAGAACGCGACGATTTAACTGAAAGAAATTATTTTAGTTAAAAAAACAGACGAAAGGGATCCTAATCAATGTTAAGGGTCATGTTTCGTCTGTTTTTACTATCCAATCCATAATAAAAGAGAATAGCTGTATAAGCTATTCTCTAAACGATGCGGTCGATGGGATTTGAACCCACACGAGTTTCCTCACACGGCCCTCAACCGTGACTGTCTGCCGTTCCAGCACGACCGCGAATAACAAAATATTACCGATAAATAACAGAGTTGTCAATATGAAGTTTGATAATCCGAATGTTTTTTCTAAATATTTCTTAAAAGAATAAGAATATTTAGAAAAAAGATTAACATGCGACTAAAAAAAATTGCTATAATAGAAATCGTTTAACGCGTTGATCTAGGAATCATCGAATGGGATTGAAAGAGGGAAAATCAATGAGAAAATTTGAAAAGTCAACAAAACTTGATGGGGTAAGTTATGATGTTCGTGGACCGGTTCTGGAAGAAGCCGATCGAATGCAAGAAGAAGGGATTAGTATTTTAAAATTAAATACCGGTAATCCCGCGACTTTCGGATTTGAAGCACCGAATGAAATTGTGCGTGATTTGATTTTGAATGTAAGAGAGTCAGAAGGATATTCCGATTCTAAAGGTATTTTTTCTGCTAGAAAAGCAGTAGAACAATACTACCAAGTTCGAAAATTTCCAAATTTATCAATACATGATATTTATACGGGAAATGGTGTGAGTGAATTAATCACTATGTCGATGCAAGGTTTATGTAACAACGGAGATGAAGTCCTTGTCCCAATGCCTGATTACCCACTTTGGACAGCTTCCATTTCCTTAGCAGGTGGAAAAGCCGTTCACTATATTTGTGATGAGCAAAGTGAATGGAATCCTGATATTGCAGACATCCGTTCGAAGATTACAATGAAAACAAAAGCAATTGTTTTAATTAACCCTAATAATCCGACAGGAGCAGTTTATCCAAAGGAAATTTTAGAAGAAATTGTCAAAATCGCTCGAGAGTTTGATTTAATTATTTTTTCAGATGAAATTTATGATCGTTTACTAATGGATGGGTACAAGCACCATCATATTGCAGCTTTAGCACCTGATCGACCAGTTGTGACGTTTAGTGGTTTATCTAAATCACATCGTGTCGCGGGTTTCCGTGTTGGTTGGATGGCAATTAGTGGCGATAAATCGAATATTAATGGCTATATTGAAGGCTTGAATATGTTGTCTTCCATGCGTTTATGTTCCAACGTTTTATCGCAACAAATCGTTCAAACTGCTCTAGGTGGCCATCAAAGTGCCGATGCGTTGATGTTACCGGGTGGTCGTGTTTATGAACAGAGGGAATTTATTTATAAGGCAATTAACGATATTCCTGGATTGTCAGCAGTCAAACCAAAAGCAGCATTTTACATCTTCCCGAAAATTGATATTAAACGTTTTAACATTTATGATGATGAAAAATTTGTTTTAGATTTTTTACATGAACATCATGTTTTATTAGTACATGGTGGGGGCTTTAATTGGCAGACGCCAGATCACTTCCGAATTGTTTATTTACCAAATATGGATCAATTAGAATCAACGGCCGTCCGGATGCGTAGCTTTTTAGAAACGTATAAACAAAAGTAATTATTCAACTAAAAAACCTGTCTTTCACGTTTTAACATGAAATGACAGGTTTTATTTTTTGTTTAGTCTTCATTATTTTGTTGTTTTTTGGCAAATCTTTTTACTGATAACCATTCTGCCATTATATTTTTCAACGATTTCTGCAGAAGGCTCTTTAACTTGAATTAAAAATGAATTTTCGTATTCTTTCTCAATAAGACCAAATAAAGTGATATTTTCCCACTTGAATGTTACGTTTGTTTGCGTTTCCATGAACAACACTCCAATCGATTGTCTATTATGATGCACATTTTTAAAATAGTTTCTATTTTTGTATTATGTTACAAAATATGGTAAATTTAAAATGCAAATTCGCATATTTTGAAGTAAAGAGGTAGAGCATGATAAAAAAACGGGAATCATTTGGGGAAACTTTAAAAAAGTTGCGACAGTCACAAAAAATGACGCAAAAGATGCTTGCTGAAGGTATCTGTGCTCAAAGCCTGATTAGTCGTGTTGAAAATAATGAAGAATTGCCAAATGTAGTCATTTTGCAACAAATTTGTCAACGATTAGATATTACTATGGATCAATTGATGCAATTTGAATCAGAAGAAATTAACCAACGAAACGATCAATTGAATAAAGTTCATCATCACTTTATTCAAAAAAACTATTTAAAAATGGCGCAGTTATTAAAAGATGAAAGCTTAATCAATAGCTTATTTTGGGATGCTGATTTCCAAAGATATGACTACTACTTAAGTATTTGTGCATTTTACGTCGAAAAAAAGACTATTAAAGCTTTACAGTTATTAAAAAAAGCTATTTCCTATACACATAAACGAGAAAATCCAAATATTTCGATATTAGAAATTCAGATGATGGCTGACTTGGGACGGATGTACCAAAAAAATGGGCAGTTAGAAGCTGCTTTTATTGAATTAGAACGGGTTTATCAGTTGATTGATGTCCTGCCAGAAGAACGAAAGAACTTTGAATTAAATAAGATTTATTTTTATTATGGAGAGTTACTATTTGAACAACAAAGTTATACAGAAGCATTTGAAATTGTGGAAGAAGGAATGGCTTTAGCTCAACAATTTTGTAGTTATTATTATTTGGAAGAATTATTTACATTAAATGGTAAGCTTTTGGAGGTTGATAATCAATCGACGGAAGCAACGGAGTACTTTTTTTTAGCGAATATGGTACAAAAAATTGTTAGTGATTAATTATACGAAGCTTGACTTTGAAAAAAATTAGGAGTACTTTAACTATAGTAATCAAATAAGGGGCGAGCTTAATGAGAACGTTTGTAAAAGCAGATAAATTCTTTTATCATTCAACAACAAAAAACAATGGGTATTTAGAAATTGTCGATGGAAAATTCGGCCAACATTTCAAAGAATTACCAGAACAAGGTGAAGTAATTGACCATAGTGGTAAATGGATTGCACCAGGTTTAGTCGACACACATATCCATGGTTATATGAACCATGACGTGATGGACAATGATGCTGAGGGAATTAAAGTCATGTCTGAAGCGTTACTTGCGTGTGGGGTAACTTCTTTCTTACCAACAACTTTAACTTCAAGTCGTGAATTATTAACTAAAGTTGCTAAAACTTTAGGGGAAGTCAAAGATGAAGTGACTGGCGCGAAAATTCAAGGGATTTATTTTGAAGGTCCTTTCTTTACTGAAGAATATAAAGGGGCACAAAACCCTTCGTATTTTGGTGATCCAAGTTTAGAAATTTTTAATGAATGGCAAGAAGCTTCAGGCGGTATCATCAAAAAAATCGCCTTGGCACCAGAACGTAAAGGCGTCAAAGAATTTGTTGAAGCTGTAACAAAAGAAGGCGTTGTTGTTGCATTAGGGCATAGTAATGCAACTTTAGAAGAAGCGACTGAAATCGTTGATGCAGGTGCGAGTGTTTTCGTTCATGCTTTTAACGGAATGCGTGGTTTAAATCACCGTGAACCAGGGATGGTTGGAGCATTGATGACGTTAGAAAAAGTCTTCTCTGAATTAATTTGTGATGGTCACCATGTACATCCACAAGCAGCAGAAGTTTTAATTAATAAAGTCGGTCATGATCATGTCGCATTAATTACCGATTGTATGATGGCTGGTGGTATGCCTGATGGAGATTACATTTTAGGAGAATTTCCAGTTGTCGTTAAAGACGGCACAGTTCGATTAAAAGAAGGCAGCTTAGCAGGAAGTATTTTAAAACTAAAAGAAGCAATCAAAAATGTTGTAGATTGGGAATTAGCGAAACCTGAAGAAGCAGTTTTAATGGGTAGTTACGTGCCAGCTGTGAGCTGTAACATCGCTGATAAATGTGGTCAAATTAAAGCAGGACGTGACGCAGATTTCATCGTCTTGAATCGTGATATGACCTTAGAAGCAACTTACTTAGACGGTGTGGAAAGATACCACGCTTAATAAAATATTTAAAAAGAGGGAGAAAATCCCCTCTTTTTTTTGTTCTCGTTTTGAAATTAATGGAAGAAAACAGTGATTATGATACAATAGAAAGGGAATACAACTGAGGAGACGTGTGCAATGAGTTATATTGAAGTGATTGATGAAGTAAAAAAATATCGAATGGGCGACACTGAAATTTTTGCGAATGATGGTGTCACTTTTAATGTTGAACAAGGTGAAGTTGCAGTGATTTTAGGGCCAAGTGGGGCAGGTAAGTCAACGGTCTTAAATATTTTAGGTGGTATGGATAGCTGTGATAGTGGCGAGATTATTATCGATGGTGTTGATATTGCGAATTTTTCAGATAAGGAATTAACGGCTTATCGTCGCAGTGACGTTGGCTTTGTTTTTCAATTTTATAATTTAGTTCCCAATTTAACGGCTAAGGAAAATGTTGAATTGGCTTCACAAATTGTAAAGGATGCATTAGACCCAGAAGAAGTGTTATTTCAAGTTGGGCTGGGGCATCGGATGAATAACTTTCCTGCACAATTATCTGGCGGTGAACAACAACGGGTGACAATTGCCAGAGCTTTGGCAAAACGTCCGAAATTATTGTTATGTGATGAACCTACTGGAGCCCTTGATTATGAAACAGGCAAGCAAATTTTACAAATACTAGAAGATGCGGCGCGTAAGATAGGGACGACGGTGGTGATTATTACACATAATTCTCAAATTGCACCGATGGCAGATCGAGTGATTCGAATTAATGATGCGAAAGTTCGAAGCATTGAAATTAATGAAAATCCGACGCCAATTTCAGAGATTGAGTGGTAGATGATGAATGAAAAAAAAGGCTTTATTAAAAACTAGTTTAAGA
>DXBN01000032.1 GCA_019116505.1 Candidatus Enterococcus avicola
TACCAAAATCGCTTGATGGTATTAAGACTATCCTTTTCTATCCATTTTTCGGCTTACTTTTAACAGGCTTCTTGATGTTATTAATCAATGTTCCAATGAAATTAATTAATGATGCGCTCAATAATTTCCTACTTAGTATGGATGGTACCAATGCCGCACTCTTAGGAATTATTTTAGGGATTATGATGGCCGCTGACTTAGGTGGTCCCATTAATAAAGCCGCCTATGTTTTTGGTACCGGCACATTAGCCTCAACCGTTGCAACTGGTGGAAGTGTTGTTATGGCTTCAGTCATGGCCGCTGGAATGGTACCACCGCTAGCTATTTTCGTTGCTACACGTTTATTCAAAAATAAATTTAGCCAACAAGAAAGAGAAGCCGGATTAACCAATATCGTTATGGGACTTTCTTTCGTAACAGAAGGCGCGATTCCCTTCGCCGCAGCTGATCCTCTACGTGCCATTCCTAGTTTTATGATTGGCACTGGTATTACTGGTGGTTTAGTCGGCGCTTTTAGTATTAAATTATTAGCCCCCTCATGGAGGCGTCTTTGTTATCTTCTTACTAAGCAATCCCTTAATGTATCTCTTATTTATCTTAATCGGAGCAGTCGTTTCCGGAATATTATTAGGAGTACTGAAACAAACAACCAAATAAAAGCAAAAACGTCGTTGGACCAATCATCCAACGACGTTTTTATAAACAAATATTTTAATTAATCAATACCAATTTCAGCACGAACAACATCTGCAATTTTTTCAACGTAATATTCAACTAATTCATCTGTTGGTGCCTCAGCCATTACACGTAACAATGGTTCTGTTCCTGAAGGGCGAACTAAAATACGACCATTCCCACCCATTTCTGCTTCAGCTTCTTCAATCACAGCTTTAATCGCCGGTACATCCATCACGCCTTCTTTATTTGAAACGCGAATATTCACTAGTTTTTGAGGAAAAATCGTAACTTCTGCAGCTAGTTCTGATAATGTTTTACCTGATTCTTTCATCACATTTAATAATTGAATACCAGATAGCATCCCATCACCAGTCGTATTGAAGTCTAAGAAAATCATATGACCGGATTGCTCGCCGCCAAAGTTGTAATCATTTTTGCGCATTTCTTCAACCACATAACGGTCACCGACTTGAGTAATGACATCTTTCATACCGGCTTCTTCTACAGCTTTATGGAAACCTAAGTTACTCATTACCGTCGTTACAATTGTATCTTTTTTCAAGCGTTTATTTTTAGCTAAATATTTTGCACAAATATACATAATTTTATCGCCATCAACGATATTACCTAACTCATCAACCGCAATTACACGATCACCATCACCATCGAAAGCCAAACCAACATCTGCTTGTTTTTCAACAACAAATTCTGCTAGTTTTTCTGGATGTGTTGAACCAACACCATCATTAATATTCAATCCATTAGGTGATGTTCCCATGGTAAAGAATTCTGTTTCTAAATCCGCAAATAAACGGTGAACAAGAGTTGCTGTCGCACCATGAGCGCCATCAATACAAACCTTAATTCCTGATAAATCACCATTAATCGTTTGTTCTAAGAATTTAGAATATTTTAATAAGCCTTCTGGGAACTCACTAACCGTTCCTAATCCTTGTGCTGATGGACGTGGTAACGTATCCTCTTCAGCATCTAATAACGCTTCAATTTCTAATTCTTGTTCATCAACTAATTTAAAACCATCATTACCAAAGAATTTGATACCGTTATCTTCTGCTGGATTGTGCGAAGCTGAAATCATAACACCAGCGCTGGCTTTTTGTGTACGAGTTAAGTATGCCACTCCTGGCGTTGCAATCACACCTAGTTGGAAAACTTCAATACCGACAGATAATAATCCTGCGATTAGTGCGCTTTCTAACATTTCACCAGAAATTCGCGTATCACGGCCAACTAATACACGCGGACGTGCATCGCCTGATTCATGCTGACTTAATACATAGCCACCAAATCGACCTAATTTAAATGCTAATTCGGGAGTTAGTTCCTTATTTGCTTCTCCACGAACACCATCTGTTCCAAAATATTTACCCATTTTTATTATTTCTCCTTATCTACGAATGATTCCATTTTAATTAGTAGTCGTAGAAGTATTTTCTACGATATTTTCTGTTGTTGACGTTTCACTACTTTGTTGCGGTTTAGCGGAAGTGGAGGAAGTTGATGTTTTCTCATCTTCTGAACTTTCTTCAACCACAATTGGTACAGGTGAAATTGTCACCATAATTTGTTGGGGATGAACAAAGACCCCTTCACTCGCGCTTAAAGTAATCGAGCGTTCTGTCTTTTCTCTAATATTTGAGATATCAATTGGCACTGTTAAACTTTCATAGTTCGCCAATAAATCAAGCGAACCAATCAACACTGCCGTCTGTTGACTTAAGCGAATATCAAAATGGGAAATTCCTTGTGGCATTGTCCCCGTCTGTTCAAAAATGAGCGGAACTTCTTTTTGTGGCGCTTTAATTTCTAGAGTAACCACAGCTTTTTCTTTAGAAAGAATTGCACTTAAAATTTCACCATCTTTATCAACAGCATAGATTGGTATTTCTTTTGAAAGGTTTTTATTCACCCCTTCTAAAGAATCCAAGTTAGCAACCACTTTCGCAATCTCTAGCATGCTTTCATGGCCAGTTGTGACTTGAACTTCCGTTGGGTCTACTTTTGTTCCAGCTAACAAATAGCCCTCTGCTAAATTTGTATTGGAAATATTGACTTCCACTGGAAAAGTTTTCGTCTCCAGCCGCTCAATCGTTACAGTGATATTGGTTGGCTCAATTGAAGCATCTAATCCACTTGTCAAATTTTGGATTTTAAGAGGCACGACATGTGTCCCTTCTTCTAACTGGCTTAAATCAGCAACCACTCGAAAAGTACGTGTTTCTTCATTGACTTCTCCACTTAAAAGAATACGATTCAAACTACTTAAACGTACAGTTACAGTCGGTTCATATCCTTGAATAAAGTATTTATTCGTATCATAAATCGGCTGTATATTAACGGATTGAATCGTTTCTTCGATGCGGTTTGGTGCGATGATTCCAGGTGTAAAAGTCGAACTTTTTGTATTAAAAAACAAAATCAAACTAAAAGTCAAAGATAATAATGCATACATGATATTCGTTACTCGTTCCCTAGTAAACATTAACGATCACCTCGCGTTAATCGATTAATCTCATTCCACAATGATATGAAAATATTTTTCTTCTCTGAATCTTTTTCTTCGGGAATCAGTGTTTGATTTAGCATTTCCACATATTCTTCTGAAGTCAAACTCGAATATAAATGATTTTGATAAGCAATGCTAATTTCACCGGTCTCTTCGGAAACAATTAATGTCAAAGAATCCGTCACTTCAGCAACACCTACAGCTGCCCGATGCCTTGTTCCAAAATGCTTTGGAATTAATAAACTATCTGATAGTGGTAGGTAAGCACTTGCCACTGCAATTTTACCATCTCGAATAATCACAGCACCATCATGAAGCGGTGTATTGGGAATAAAGATATTGATGATTAATTCTTCAGAAAGATCGGCATCTAATTTAATCCCTGTTTCAATATACTCCTCTAAAGAAGTGTTATTCTCAATCGTAATTAAAGCGCCAATTTTCCGTTTTGACATGTATTGTAATGCTTTATCTAATGCCGTCACCATGGCTTCATCCTGGTTTTTTTTCCCTTTTTCAGAACCAATTAAAGATGTTCTTCCAAGATGTTCCAGTCCCCGCCGTATTTCTGGTTGGAAAATAACGATAGCAGCAATTACCCCGTAAACAATAATTTGATCCATTAACCATGAAAGCGTATGTAGACCGATAACTTCCGAAAAGAAACGAATAGCGACGAAAACAGCAACACCTTTGAATAACTGTAGCGCCTTCGTTTTACGTAATAACTGGATTAACTTATAGACCATAAACCAGACGACAAGGACATCTAAAACATTAATTAAGAGTGAACTCGTAAAAATATCCCATGAAAAAAATTGTTGCCAATATTCCAGACTGAGCCATTCTCCTATATTATTCACATCCGCATACCTCCCTCATCTTTTAATTTTCAACATTTTAATTATAACATAGCTTCCCCTACTAGTTTCTTAAAAAATAAAAATTTCAGTTCATTTTCTGCATTTATTAACAACTTTTTTCAGTATTCACTAAGAAAATTGCTTTTCATAAAACTTCTGACTTACTAGTTGGTAATATTTTTGCTATAGTAGATAAAGATTATATTTTACTAATTACAAAGAAACACAAAGGAGTTTGTATATGGATATTTCAATTATTAAAGCAGATAAAGTAAACGCACAATCAGGTATTTTCATTGGTGATCCCGCTGAAAAACAAACCTTTGAATTTATGAATGTCCGTTGTCCTTATTGTAAAAAATGGTTTGAACAATCTACAGAAATTTTATCAACTGCCGTTGCCGAAGGAAAATTACAACGCGTCATAAAATTATTCGATAAAGAAAAAGCTTCTTTACAATCAGGAAATGTGATGCATCGCTATATTTCTAAGACAGATGGTCAGCAAGCTTTGCTTGATTTAACTAAAATCTATGAAACACAAAGTACTTGGGGCGCTCTACCTTTAGAGGAAGTCGCTCAGTTTGCTGAAGAAACTTTAAAATTAACGTTACAAGAAAATCTTACAATGTCCGAAAAAGTTATTGACGAAGCGAATGAAGCAAATATTCAATTTGTGCCAACAGTAATTTTAGGTGAACATATTTTTGATGAAAATATCTCCGCAGAAACATTAGCGGCTTATTTACAATGAAAATAAAATGAAGAGTAAAGAAAGGGATTAACCTTTCCTAACTCTTCATTTTTTTAATGTTAAGGCTCTTTCAATTGTCCGATCGACTAAAACCGATTGGGCATCGACTACCGGAAAATCGTGTTTTGAAAAATGTTCTTGCATTAACGATAACTCCGTACAACCTAAAATGATTTTTTTACAGCCCGCATCCAGTGCCGCCTGTAAAATTTCATAGTATAAAACATCATTCAAATAGTCATTTTCTTTAATTTCATGATAAATCAAATAACTAATTTTTTGTTGTAGTTCATATGGTGGAAGATAGACATCTAAACCTGAAGCCCGCATCGCCTTTTCATAAATTCCCGCTTTGACACTACCTTCTGTTCCAAAAAAAGCCACTTTTCCAGTTGTCCCTGATTGAACAACTTCTTTAACAGCTTCCTGTGGCATATTAAGCATTGGTATGTTCGTAGCAGCTTGTAACTCATCAAAAAAATGATGTGCAGTGTTACAGGTCAAAACGATAAAGGCTGGTTGTAATTTATTTTGCTGTTCGATATCCTCTAATAAATAAGGCAAGGGGTTTTCGTGGTTTTTATTTAAAATATAAGCTGTTCGATCAGGCACGGTCGCATGATTGAATAACACATAATTCAAATAATCTTGGTCTTTTTTAGCATCGACGCGTTTGTTTAACAGATGAATAAAGCTTTCTGTCGCCATTGTTCCCATGCCTCCAAGAATACTAAAAAAGTCGCGCATTGATTACCCTTCTTTCACTTCAAAGTATTTTTTAAATCGCTCATTGTATTTATAGAAGGCCCACTTCATTCGTAA